>CABUCP010000404.1 GCA_902490055.1 uncultured Klebsiella sp.
ATGCCAAACGTACCCTTCGTAGAAGGTGGAAATCGTTAATGCCACCAGCGGAAACAGCAGCGTACTGTAGGCCGCCTTGCTGGCGCCAATGCGGCCCACCAGGGTGAAATAGGCGCCGAACGCAATCACCGAGCCAAACAGCGCCAGATACAGCAGCGCGCCCATATAGCTCCATGTCCACTGTGGCATAAAATTATCCCCGCGCAGCAAGGCAATCGCGCCCATGACCAGCGTGCCATAGAGCATCGCCCAGCTATTGGTCGTCAATGTTTCAAGGCCGCGGCGCTGGTGGCGAATGCTCAGCATATTGCCTAATGAGAAACCGTAGGTACCTAATGCGCTAAGGCCGATCCCCCACAGCAGTGAAGCGTTCAGTCCGTTGGCGAGCAAATCATCCCAGAACAGGGTGACAATTCCTGCTAAACCTAAGGCCGCTGCCAGCCAGAAACGTCCCGGCGGCTGTTGGCGGAAGAAAATAAAGCTATTGATCGCGTTAAATAGCACCGCCATCGAAAAGATGACCGATTCAAGCCCGGTATTGATATGTGCCGCGGCGGTGTAAAAACACCAAAAGTTAAAACAAAAAACGCAGCAACCCTGCAGCATGCAGAACAGATGATCGCGCATGGCCAGCGGACGCAGGCGGCGGGTGACCAGTAAAATAGTCAGCATGGTGACGCTGGCGACGGCAAAGCGCCAGAAAATCGACACCGGCGCGGCGACCGGCCCCTGTTGTAAGAAGATAGCGATCCACGTGGTACCCCAGATAACCACTACCAGCCCGTAGAGTAATGCGTTCAAAATGTCTCTCCCGTTAACATACCAACCGCGAGTGTGGGGCATTTCATCGCCTGGCGCTGTCATCAGCTTGTTGCCGACTTGCAAAATCTTGCGCTTATTTTTCGCTACCTTGTCGTCAACGCTGGTAAGCCGGGGTCTGCGGATAAAGCGATGTGAAGGCTATGGCGTACGGAACGTTTGAAACATTACGACAACAGAATGCGGTGCTTCGGGGGACGGTTGAACTCAATTCCGGGATTCAGCTCGCCGCGTGGTACAACCATCTCGACCGCATCACGGTACGCAGCGACCACCATACGCTGAGCCTGTACGTCGCCGATGGCTACGAAAGCTACCAACAAACGCCGCATGGCTGGAAGAACGGCGGCGGTCCGGACCGTTTTTGCCTGATGCCGAAAGGGGATGAAAGCACCTGGGATATCCGCGGCGATCTCTCCTTTGTTCATCTGTACTGCACCGATGAACACCTGCGCCGCGTGGGTGAGCAAATCTGGGATCGCAGCCCGGCCGCGTTTACGCTGCAGGAAAAGACCTTTGCCAGCGACGACAAAATTACCGCCGTCTATCGCCAGTTTCTGCTGGAAAACGACTGGCGGCAGCAGGCCAATCAGCTGTTGCTGAGTTCGGCCAGCACGCTGCTGTTAACCCATCTGATTCAACACTATTCCAACGTTCAGTGGCGATTGCCATCGGTGACCGGTGGCCTGGCGCCACACCTGTTGCGCAATCTGCTGGCCTGGATTGAGGAAAATCTCGATCAGCCGCTGACGCTGGCCGATCTCGCGCAACAGGCGTCGCTTAGCGAATATCATTTTGCCCGCATGTTTCGCCAGTCGATGAACCTGGCGCCGCATCAGTACGTGATGCAGCGGCGGATGAGTAAAGCGCAAAACCTGATTTGCCACGGTAACCAGCCGTTAACGGATATTGCTATGGCCTGCGGATTCAGCTCCGCCAGCCATTTCAGTAACCGGGTGAAAAGCGCCACCGGTCTGACCCCAAGCCAGCTACGCGCGGCGCAGCGTGGTTAACAGCGCATAGCTGACGCCGCCGACGACCAGCCCCCAGAATGCCGACCCCACCCCCGCCAGAGTGATGCCGCTGGCGGTGACCAAAAACGTCACCACTGCGGCATCGCGTTCGTTTTCCTGCCCCAGCGCCTGATACAGGCTCCCGCTGATGGTCCCCAGCAGCGCCAGCCCGGCGAGCATCTGGATCCATACCGGCGGTAGCGCCGCCATCAGTGCGGTGATCGAACCGCCGAATACCCCAGCCAGCAAATAAAAGAAACCGGCCGCTGCCGCCGCCAGCCAACGCTTATCGGCATCCGGATGTGCATCCGGGCTCTGGCAAATGGCGGCGGTAATGGCCGCAATGCAGATGGAATAAACGCCGAAAGGGGATAACAGCAGCGCCAGCGCGCCGGTAAAGACAATCAGCGAAGAGACTGAAACCCGATAGCCGGAAGCCTGCAGCGTCGCCAGCCCCGGCGCGTTCTGCGAGGCCATGGTCACCAGGAAAAAAGGCACGCCGACGCTGAGCAATAGCGAAGGAGTAAACTGCGGTGTAATCCACTGCGGAGCGGCAAACGTCATCGCGTTGCTCATCGGTGTAATGGCTCCAGTCAGCAGGGCGATGAGCCCGCCCGCCAGCAGCGCGGCGACGACGGCAAACCGTGGATATCGTGCTTTACATAGCAGCCAGGCAGCGAACATCCCACCGCACAGCAACAAATTATCCTGCAAACTGCTAAAGGCCTGTAGCCCAAAGCGCAGCAGGATCCCCGCCAGCATTGCCGCCGCCAGCGAGTGGGGAATAATCTTCATCAAGCGGGCAAACAACCCGGTCACGCCGCACAGTAGAATCAGCGCATTGGCGAAAATAAAGATCCCTACCGCCTGGGATAGCGTCGCGCCCTGTAATCCGCTGACCAGCAACGCCGCGCCGGGAGTTGACCAGGCGGTGAGAATCGGTACCTTACGCCATAACGTTAATGCCAGCGTGCTGACGCCCATCGCGAGGCCGAGCGCGGTCATCCAGCCGGCGATTTGCCCGGCATCGGCGCCCGCGGCGGCGGCGGCTTGCCAGATGATGGCGGCGGAGCTGGCATAGCCGACCAGCACGGCGACAAACCCGGCGAGAAGCGTCGGGACGGGAAGAGTAAAGGAGCGCATAGGAGCCTCTGTGCGTTATAACATACGAAGAAGGTAGCATTGTGCGTTATAGCGTACAACTGATAACATCAGAAAAATTGCGAGGAGCCACTCTATGAATATTGCGCAACATCTGGCATTAACCCTAAAAGCCCTGCGCCAGCAGCGTGGCTGGAGTTTGTCGCGACTGGCGGAAGAGACGGGGGTTTCTAAGGCAATGCTTGGACAAATCGAACGCAATGAATCCAGCCCGACGGTCGCGACGCTGTGGAAAATTGCCACCGGCCTTAATGTGGCGTTTTCGACCTTTATCGTCGCCGACGACGCGACCACGCCAACCGCTTTCGACCCGCAGCAGCAGGCGATGGTGGTGACGCCGATTTTCCCCTGGGATCCTGAACTGCGTTTTGACCATTTTTCGATAACGCTGGCGCCGGGCGCGCTCAGTGAATCAACGCCGCACGAGGCCGGAGTCATCGAACATGTGGTGGTGATTAGCGGCAGCCTGGATTTATGTCTGCAGGGCCAATGGCAAACGCTGCAGGCGGGCGAAGGGCGGCGTTTTGCCGGCGATCTGGCTCACGCCTATCGCAACAGCGGCGTGAATACCGCCCATTTTCATTCGTTGATTCACTATCCAAAAGAAAAAGCCGCGAGCTAGCCCGCGGTTAATCAGGATGATTATAATTCACAACGTGACGAGGAAAATCC
>CABUCP010000405.1 GCA_902490055.1 uncultured Klebsiella sp.
ATCTCACAATTCAGATCATATTTTTATTGACTTGATCTTCTGCGCTTCGCGGCGCAGCATGGAACGGCAAACGTAACAAAACAACAACATATATCAAGGAGAATATCCGTGCCTACCGGACATCGTTTTCGCCCCACGGAGTTACACCACTTTGTCACTGCCCTGTTCACCCAGTTGGGCAGTACGCCAGGCGAAGCCGCGCTGGTCGCTGACCACCTGATCGCCGCCAACCTTGCCGGACACGACTCTCACGGCGTCGGCATGATCCCAAGCTATGTAAAATCCCACGCCGAAGGCTTTTTGCAGCTCAATCGCCATGCCAGCGTGATGAAAGACGCCGGCGCCGTCGTGACCCTCGACGGCAATGCCGGTTTCGGCCAGGTGGTCGCCCATGAAGCGATGCAACTGGGGATTGAAAAGGCCAAACAGCACGGCATGGCGGCGATTGCGCTGCGCAACGCTCATCATATCGGGCGCATCGGCTACTGGGCGGAGCAGTGCGCGGCGCAAGGGCTCATCTCGATTCATTTCGTCAGCGTCGTCGGCGACCCGATGGTGGCGCCGTTTCGCGGTAAAGACAGCCGTTTCGGCACCAACCCGCTCTGCGTGGTCTTCCCGCGCGAAGGCCACCCGCCGCTGCTGCTCGATTACGCCACCAGCGCCATCGCCTTCGGCAAAACTCGCGTTGCGTGGCATAAAGGCGAAGCGGTGCCGGCCGGTTCGCTGATTGACTATCGCGGCGAACCAACTATCGACCCGGCGGTGATGCAGACCTCGCCGCTGGGCGCTCTACTGACCTTCGCCCAGCATAAAGGTTATGCGTTGGCGACGCTGTGTGAAGTGCTCGGCGGCGCGGTCTCCGGGGGACAGACTACCCATAAGGCCAGCCTGCAAAGCTGCGTCGATGCCATCTTCAACTGCATGACCACCATCATCCTTAGCCCCGAGGCCTTCGACGCGCCGGATATGCAGCGTGAAACCGAGTCCTTTATCGACTGGTGTAAACAGTCACCGCACGATGAAGAGACGCCGATTCTGGCGCCGGGCGAGTGGGAAGCGGCCAACCGCCAGCAGCGGCTGGCCAACGGCATTCCGCTGGATGCCAGCAGCTGGCAGGCTATCTGCGCCGCCGCGCGCCAGGTGGGAATGACCCAGGAAACGCTAACCCAGCTGCAGCAGCAAATGGAAGTCAACGCTTAACATCAATCCCCGCGGGGCGATCGTCAGCCACGGCGTCCCGCGTCATCGTCACTTATGACGACGTCAGTGATTTTCCCGCGTCTTCATCACCTTCATCCCGCGTCATCAGCGCTATTTTCACTTTGGCACGCATTATGCAATCGATTTGCATCGCACGACGATCTTCGCCGCGCGTTTGCTGACGCTAGCCTGCCGGGCCCGGTCGGCTATCGTCTTATCTTCACTGTTAACAGGTCTGTTACTGATGAAAAAAATTACCAGCGTGTGCCCCTACTGCGGGGCGGGTTGTAAACTCAAATTGGTTGTCGAAAATGATAAAATTATCCGCGCCGAAGCGGCCGACGGCGTCACCAACCAAAACCAGCTATGCCTGAAAGGCTACTACGGCTGGGATTTCCTCAACGACACGCAGCTTCTTACCCCACGCCTGAAGCAACCGATGATTCGCTATCAGAAAGGCGGCGCATTAACTCCGGTGAGCTGGCAGGAGGCCATCCGATATACCGCCCACAAGCTCAGCGAGATCAAAGCCAAATATGGCCCACGTGCGATCATGACCACCGGCTCTTCCCGCGGCACCGGAAATGAAACCAACTACGTGATGCAGAAGTTCGCCCGCGCGGTGCTGAATACCAATAACGTCGACTGCTGCGCCCGCGTCTGTCACGGCCCCTCGGTCGCCGGGCTACAGGCCTCGCTTGGCAACGGCGCGATGAGCAATTCGATTGGCGAGATTGAGCATTCAAAATGTCTGCTGGTTTTCGGTTACAACTGCGCCGATTCTCACCCTATCGTGGCTCGTCGGGTGATTAACGCACGCGAAAACGGCGCCAAAATCATCGTCTGCGATCCGCGGCGCATTGAAACCGCCCGCATCGCCGACCAGCATCTGCAACTCAACAACGGCAGCAATATGGCGCTTGTCAACGCCTTCGCCTATGTCCTGCTGGAAGAAGATCTCTACAACCACGATTACGTTGAGCGTTATACCGAAGGGCTGGAAGCCTTTCGCGAGGCGGTGAAGGGCTATTCTCCCGAGGCGGTGGAAGCGCTGGTCGGCGTTCCGGCGCTAGCCATTCGCCGGGCGATGCGTACCTTCGCCGCGGCCCCTCCCGCCACCATTATGTGGGGGATGGGTGTAACCCAGTTCGGCCAGGCGGTAGATGTGGTCAGAGGCCTCGCCAGCCTCGCGCTGCTAACCGGCAATCTCGGACGCGCTAACGTCGGCGTCGGCCCGGTACGTGGGCAAAACAACGTTCAGGGCGCCTGCGATATGGGCGTGTTACCCAATCAGTTCCCCGGCTACCAGGACGTTACCGATGCCGCAGTACGCGCTAAGTTCGCGAGCGCCTGGGGGATTGATCCAGCGTTGATGGACCCGCAAATCGGAACCCGCATTACCGAGGTGCCGCATAAAGCGCTGGCGGGAGAAATCAAAGCCTACTACATCATGGGCGAAGACCCGCTACAAACCGAGGCCGACCTCGGCCTGGTGCGCAAAGGGATCGACGCGCTGGATTTCGTGGTGGTGCAGGATATCTTTATGACCAAAACGGCGGAGATTGCCGACGTGTTGCTCCCCGCCACCTCATGGGGCGAACACGGCGGCGTATTTACCTGCGCCGACCGCGGCTTCCAGCGCTTCGAGCAGGCTATCTCCCCCACCGGTAATGTTAAGCGTGATTGGGAAATTATCAGTCTGCTGGCAACGGAGATGGGCTACCCGATGCATTACGCCAGCAACCAGCAAATCTGGGATGAAATGCGCGAACTCTGCCCGCTGTTTTATGGCGTGACCTGGGAGAAAATGGGCGACATGGGCCACGTGCAATGGCCGTGCCCGACGCTCGATCACCCCGGTACGCCGTGGCTGTATCAGGATAATCACTTTGATACCCCGACAGGCAAAGGCCAACTCTTCGTCGCGCCGTGGCGCGCGCCGGCAGAAACCCCGGACGATGATTTCCCGCTGGTGCTTTGCACAGTACGCGAAGTCGGCCACTACTCCTGCCGTTCAATGACCGGTAACTGCGCGGCGCTGCAGTCGTTGGCGGATGAGCCTGGTCGGGTACAGATGAATCCAGCCGACGCGCAGCGATTAGGCATCGCCGATCGTCAACTCGTGTGGGTCAGTTCGCGACGCGGTAAGGTCATCACCCGCGCCGATCTGAGCGAACGAATCAACCGTGGGGCCGTGTATATGACTTACCAATGGTGGGTTGGCGCCTGCAATGAACTGACCCAGGATAACCTTGATCCTATATCTAAAACGCCGGAAACCAAATACTGTGCGGTAAAGGTGGAAGCCATTGCCGATCAGGATTGGGCGGAGCGCTACGCCTGGACAACCTATAGCGTGATGAAAGCGCGGTTAAAAGCAGCGGCTAACGCCTGAAGATAGAGAGGATAGTAAAATCATGTGAGTGTATAAAATCACTCACATGATTTTCAACAA
>CABUCP010000406.1 GCA_902490055.1 uncultured Klebsiella sp.
TATACGACGCGTCGGCTTGTGCCAGACGGTCTGCATTTACGATAACCGAATGGTATCGGTTCCAGAACGGAATTTGCTGGGCTTGTAACCTACAAAAACAGTAATTTTAATTGACAGGAATGTGATTATGTCGAGCGAGAAAACCAACAATTCAAGGCGTGATTTTTTAGTTAAATCAATGGCCTTGATACCAACGGTAGTTATCGGCGGCGGTAGCGTCGGGGCCATCGGCGTTGCCGCCAGCGCTTCAGCGCAGGCCGCTTCCGCTCCCACCTCAGGGGACCACGCGGCGGCCGGTGACTGGAAACCGCTATTTTTTAACGACCGTGAGTGGGTGTTTATTAACGCCGCCGTCGCTCGCTTAATCCCGGCGGATGAACTTGGTCCCGGCGCGAAAGAAGCCGGCGTGCCGGAGTTTATCGACCGCCAGCTCAATACGCCTTATGCCACCGGTTCCATCTGGTATATGCAGGGGCCCTTTAATCCGGACGTGCCGAAAGAGATGGGCTATCAGCTACCGCTGGTGCCAAAACAGATCTACAACCTCGGTATCGCCGATGCCGAAGAGTGGTGTCACAACCAGTATCACAAAACCTTCGCTGAACTGAACGGCGAACAGCAGGACGAGGCGCTCGGTCAGTGGGAGTCCGGCAAAGCGCAGTTCAAACAGCTCCCCGCCTCATTGTTCTTCTCCTATCTGCTGCAAAACACCCGCGAAGGGTTCTTCAGCGACCCGATCCATGGCGGCAATAAAGGTATGGTCGGCTGGATGTTGATTAATTTTCCCGGCGCGCGCGCCGACTTTATGGATTGGGTTGAACGGGGCGAACGTTACCCCTTCCCGCCGGTATCAATTAATGGGGAGAGGGCGTAATCATGGCGACCGTATTGAAAAAAACCGATGTTGCGATTGTCGGCTTCGGCTGGGTTGGCGCGATCATGGCCAAAGAGCTGACCGAAGCGGGGCTCAATGTCGTCGCGCTGGAGCGCGGCCCGATGCGCGATACCTGGCCGGATGGCGCCTATCCGCAGGTCATCGACGAACTGACCTATAACATCCGCCGTAAACTGTTCCAGGATCTATCAAAAAGCACCGTGACTATTCGCCATAACACCAGCCAGCAGGCGGTGCCGTATCGCCAACTGGCGGCGTTTCTGCCGGGTACCGGCGTTGGCGGCGCAGGCCTACACTGGTCTGGCGTGCATTTCCGCGTCGATCCGATCGAACTGCGGATGCGCAGCCATTATGAAGAGCGTTACGGTAAAAACTTCATCCCGCAGGATATGATAATCCAGGACTTCGGGGTGACTTACGATGAACTGGAACCGTTCTTCGATAAAGCGGAAAAAGTGTTTGGTACCTCCGGTACCGCCTGGTCGGTTAAAGGCCAGGTCGTCGGCAAAGGCCGCGGCGGCAACGCCTTCGCGCCGGACCGTTCAAACGATTTCCCGCTGCCGGCGCAAAAAAACACCTGGTCGGCGCAGCTGTTTGAAAAAGCGGCGCTGGAAGTCGGTTATCACCCGTATAACCTGCCGTCGGCGAACACCTCCGACTCTTATACCAACCCGTATGGCGCGCAGATGGGGCCGTGCAACTTCTGCGGTTTTTGTAGCGGCTACGCCTGCTATATGTATTCCAAAGCCTCGCCGAACGTCAATATTCTACCGGCGCTGCGTCAGGAAAAACGCTTTGAACTGCGCACCAATGCCAACGTATTGAAGGTCAACCTCAGCGATGACAAAACGCGCGCCACCGGCGTGACTTACGTCGATGGCCTGGGGCGCGAAATGGAACAGCCGGCGGATCTGGTGATTATCGGCGCCTTCCAGTTCCATAACGTGCACCTGATGCTGCTCTCCGGCATTGGTAAACCTTACAATCCTGACACCGGCGAAGGGGTCGTGGGGCGTAACTTCGCCTATCAAAACATGACCACTATCAAGGCTATTTTTGATAAAGATACCTTCACCAACCCGTTCATCGG
Organism: uncultured Klebsiella sp.; assembly: GCA_902490055.1. Lineage (GTDB taxonomy): Bacteria > Pseudomonadota > Gammaproteobacteria > Enterobacterales > Enterobacteriaceae > Klebsiella. The sequence continues at coordinate 1,986 of CABUCP010000406.1, forward strand.
CGCGGGCGGCAACGGCGTCGGCGTTGACGATTTCAACGCTGACAACTTCGATCACGGCGCAGCGGGCTTCGTCGGCGGTTCGCCGTTCTGGGTCAACCAGGCGGGAACCAAACCGATCTCCGGTCTACCGGTACCTCCGGGTACCCCGGCGTGGGGCAGCAAATGGAAATCGGCGGTTGCCGACACCTACACCCATCACCTGTCGATGGACGCGCACGGCGCGCATCAGTCCTATCGGCAGAACTATCTCGATCTCGATCCTAACTACAAAAATGTCTTTGGCCAGCCGCTGCTGCGCATGACCTTCGACTGGCAGGAAAACGACATCAAGATGGCGCAGTTCATGTTCGACAAAATGGCGCCGATCGCCAAAGCAATGAAGCCGAAATATATGCTCGGCAGCCCGAAAAACGCCAATAGCCACTTCGACACCACCAGCTATCAGACCACCCATATGAACGGCGGCGCGGTGATGGGCGACGATCCGAAAACCAGCGCGGTGAACCGCTATCTGCAGAGCTGGGACGTACATAACGTCTTCGTGATCGGCGCTTCCGCCTTCCCGCAGGGGCTGGGCTACAACCCGACCGGCACGGTTGCCGCGCTGGCCTACTGGTCGGCGAAGGCTATCCGCGAACAGTACCTGAGAAATCCGGGTCCATTGGTGCAGGCATAAGGGAAGGCAAATGATGAAAATGCAATGGTTATCGGCACTGGTGCTCGGTGCGTTAAGTTGTGCGGCGTGGGCCGAAGAGGCGCCCGCGGACAGCAATCTGATTAAGCAGGGCGAATATCTGGCTCGTGCCGGCGACTGTGTCGCCTGTCATACCAACGGTAAAGAAGGAAAACCTTTTGCCGGCGGTCTGCCGATGGAAACGCCAATCGGCACCATCTATTCGACTAACATCACGCCGGATAAAACGCAGGGTATTGGCGAATACACCTTCGAAGAGTTCGATGACGCGGTGCGTAAAGGCGTGCGCAAAGATGGCTCAACGCTGTATCCGGCGATGCCGTATCCGTCCTTCGCCCGTATCAGCGAAGCAGATATGCGCGCCATGTACGCCTATTTTATGCACGGCGTAGAGCCGGTTAACGTCGCCAACAAAGACACCGATATTCCGTGGCCGCTGTCGATGCGCTGGCCGCTGGCGTTCTGGCGCGGCATCTTCGCCCCGACGCCGAGCGACTTCGTGGTTAACCCGCAGGTTGATCCGGTGCTTGAACGCGGTCGTTATCTGGTTGAAGGGCTCGGCCACTGCGGCGCCTGTCATACCCCGCGTAGCCTGACGATGCAGGAAAAAGCGCTGAGCGAAAGTGAAGGCGATGATTACCTGGCGGGCAGCAATGCGCCGATTGATGGCTGGGTGGCTTCCAGCCTGCGCGGTGAAAATCGTGACGGGCTGGGAAGCTGGAGCGAAGCGGAATTGGCCGAGTTCCTCAAGACCGGGCGCAATGATAAATCGGTGGTCTTCGGCGGCATGAGCGATGTGGTTGAGCACAGCCTGCAATATCTCTCTGACGACGACGTAACCGCGATTGCTCGTTACCTGAAGTCGCTGCCGCCGCGCGGCGGTAAACAGACTCCGGCGCCGGTAGAAGATACCGTCGCTAAGGATCTGTGGAAGGGCGATGACAGCAAAACCGGCGCGGCGCTGTACGTTGATAAC
>CABUCP010000407.1 GCA_902490055.1 uncultured Klebsiella sp.
CAAATCGAGTGGGTGAATGTTGTTGGCGAATTTGAAGATTCCACAGCCCTGATTAACAATCTTCCTAAACTTGACGCACACGTTTTGATTACCGACCTGTCGATGCCAGGCGACAAATACGGTGATGGGATCACCCTGATCAAGTACATCAAGCGCCATTTTCCGGAGCTGTCGATCATCGTCCTGACCATGAACAACAACCCGGCAATCCTCAGCGCGGTACTGGATCTCGATATTGAAGGGATCGTGCTAAAACAGGGTGCGCCGACCGATCTGCCGAAAGCGCTGGCCGCGCTGCAGAAAGGTAAAAAGTTTACCCCGGAAAGCGTGTCCCGCCTGCTGGAAAAAATCAGCGCCGGCGGTTATGGCGACAAGCGCCTGTCGCCGAAAGAGAGCGAAGTTTTGCGTCTGTTCGCTGAAGGCTTCCTGGTCACCGAGATCGCCAAAAAGCTGAACCGCAGCATTAAAACCATCAGTAGCCAGAAAAAATCGGCAATGATGAAGCTGGGCGTGGAGAATGATATCGCGCTGTTGAACTACCTCTCCTCCGTCTCTCTCACCTCTACGGATAAAGAGTAATTCATCTTTCCCGGATGGCGGCCTGCCGCCGTTTCCGGGCCATCCAATACCGCTATCCTCAACCCCGGTAAGCATCAATGCCGCCGGGGAGATCTCACTAAGATGAAGCGCGACTTCAGGTTGTATGGCGGGCCTTACGCACCTGTGCGGCATAGGTCGCCAGCGTTTGCTTGAGAATATCCAGCGTCACCGGTTTCGACAGGCAGCTATCCATCCCCGACTCCAGACAGCGTTGTTTCTCTTCCGCCAGCGCATTAGCCGTGACGCCAATCACCGGCAGGGTCATTTCCAACTGGCGGATCCGCTGCGTCAGACGATAGCCGTCCATGTTCGGCATGTTCACGTCGCTGAGCACAATATCAATATGCTGTTTTGCCAGGACGTTAAGCGCATCGACGCCGTCATTGGCCGTCACGCATTGATAGCCCAATGAACCCAACTGATCGGCCAGCAGACGGCGGTTGATTGGATGATCGTCGACCACCAGAATCATCATGTCATCATTGCTGGCGGTTGCCGCATCATGGGCCGACAACGCCGGACCATTCTCTTCCGCCGTCAGCGCCAGATGCAGCAGACGCCCCAACAGCGGCAGCAGTTCATGCGGCGTGGTGACGCTATGTAGCCATTCTCCTGGCGCGCGTTCAACGGGAATACCAATATGGCGACGACAGAAGATCACCGCGGCGCTCCCCGGCCAGCGTTCGTTAAGCTCACCGTCGGTTAACAAAATATCATCGCTGTCAGGCGTCTCGCCGTGGTACTGACGCACCGTCAGCCCGTGATAGCGCAGCAGCGATTCGATAAACATCGCCAAAGAGCTATTACGAATAGCCAGCCAACAGCAACTGCGGTTGCTATGTTCATCGGCCAGCAGCGGCGACATTTTCTGCATGCCGTACAGCGGAATACGAATAGTGAACCGGCTGCCCATCCCCGGTTCGGTTTCCACGGCGATATCGCCATCCATCATACTGATAAGCTTCTCGCAGATTGCCAGGCCCAGCCCGGTGCCCTGGAAATTACGCTGTACGCCGGTGCCGACCTGGAAGAATGGGTCGAACAGGCGTACCACCTCTTTCGCCGGGATCCCCTCACCGGTATCGCGCACGCTAATTTGTAGATAGTCGCCGGCGCGTTCGACGTGCAGGACGATGCAACCGGTGTCGGTAAACTTAATCGCGTTGCTCAGCAGGTTGGAAATCACCTGCTGCAGGCGCATCGGGTCGCCGATCATCGCCTGCGGCACGTCCGGCTCGATAAAGCAGTACAGTCCCAATTGCTTACGCACCACCAGCGGCAGGTAGTTCGCCGAAATATGATTCATCACTTCACGCGGAGAAAACTCACGCGGCTCGATTTTCAGCTGTTCAGATTCAATCTTCGAGAAGTCGAGAATGTCGCTGATAATCTTCAGCAGCAGGCTGGAAGAGTTGTTCATCGCCGTCACCAGCCGGTCGACGCCTTTAGGCAACTCTTTGGTCTGCAGCAGATCGAGGTTACCGATAATACCGTACAGCGGCGTACGCAGTTCATGGCTGACGGTAGCGAGGAACATCGATTTCGATTGACTGGCCTGCTCCGCCGCCTGCGCCATCTCCTGCAGCGACTCTTCCATTTTCACGCGGGCGGATACATCTACCAGCACGCAAATCGCCACGTTTTCATTGCGATAACGCGAGTGCACAAAGCTAATCTGCAGGTTGGTGTTATTACTGGTTAACACATCGACGAAGTTGACCTGCTGGCCGCAAATAATCTGCGTGAGTCGCTGGCGGTCCTCGTGGGTCAACATATTCAAATAGTTATGCGCCAGTTCGTTACTCAATATATTGGTGCCGTCCTGGGTACGCAAAATACAAATGCCGACTGGCGCAGAGGCGACGATTTTACGATTGAACTGTTCATGTTCCTCCAGCCGCTGGGCGTCGTTTTCCGCCGGGATAAAGATCCGCCGCTCATACATGCGCGCCAGTGCGAAGAGGATCGCGCCGGTGAGGATATTCAGCACGATGGCATTGAGGATCAACATGCGGATACGCTCCAGCACCTGATCGACGGAAACCGAATAGACGATACTCAGCGATGATGGCAGCAGACTCTTTTTCAGCACCAGTTCACGGAAACCGGAGGTATAGCCGAACCACATCCGCTCCTGCATCCAGCGGGCTTCCGGTTTAATGCTGTTATCCGGCCCGGCAAGCGAGATCAGTTGCTGGCCGTTTTCATCGAGGATTGTCACGCTCATCGGCAGGCTTCCCGGAGTAAAGAAGCTCTCCATACGGATAGTCTGCTCAACGCCAAGCATTGCCTGCAGGCGGTTAGCCATATAAACAGGCGTCAGTGCGTAGAAATAGCCAACGCCTGGACGCACGCCCTGGCTAATCCAGAACAAGTTATTACCGCGTTCGTTCTGCGGCGCATCGCGATATTGCTCAATGCGCTGATGCAGCACCTTCAGCGCCTGGTCTCGCTCCAGTGGCATATCGCGCAGGCCGAAATTGGCCATGCAGAGGTTATCGCTGCCAATCAAGAAGATACGGTTAAGATCGTAGGCTGCTGAGAAATTATCGCGCCAGTAGCGCATAAACCACGCCAGCGACTGCAGCGAATTACGCCAGGCGCCGCTCATCGCGCCGCAGTCGGAATCCGGGTACAGCGGCTCAAAATCCGGAATGGCTATATTGCCGCTATTGGCCAGCGCCGCACTCCCCTCGCTACCGGTCGCCGCGCGGTTGCCGGCAACGTACTTCAGCTCTTTGATGACATCCGCAGTCCGCTGGACGTACCGCTGAGCCTGATCGGCGTTGAGATTCAGTTCCTGACGAATTTCCGATTCCCGCTCATGCAGCGCGTTGACGATATAAAACACGGAAACAAAAGCAATCAGCATCCACAGCAGAACCGCCAGCGCTCTGAACAGATAACGGGAAACCTTTAAGGTCGTATGAAATGAGGCAAGATATTTCAATGGGGCAATGCTCGGTCGTCAGGGACTCAACGGAATGGGGTTAAAGTAGCGGTAAATAGGCTTTGCCGCAATGTTAATAAAAAAGG
>CABUCP010000408.1 GCA_902490055.1 uncultured Klebsiella sp.
GCTATCTGATCTTCATCCAGCCCGCCACCTCGGCCAAATTTGAACGCAAGCCTATCTACTGGATCTTAAGCGAAGTGGCAAAACGCCTCGGCGACGACGTCTACCAGCGCTTTACCGAAGGGCGTACCCAGGAGCAGTGGCTGCAATATCTGTACGCCAAAATGGTCGCCAAAGACCCGGCGCTGCCGAGCTACGACGAGCTCAAGCAAATGGGTATCTACAAGCGTAAAGATCCGAACGGCCATTTTGTCGCCTATCGCGATTTCCGCCGCGACCCCGAAGCGCATCCGCTGAAAACCCCTTCCGGCAAAATTGAAATTTACTCCCGCCGTCTTGCCGATATCGCCGCGCAATGGCAGTTGCAAAAAGACGAAACCATTAGCCCGCTGCCGGTCTATGCCTCCACTTTTGAAGGCTGGGACGATCCGCTGCGTAACCGGTTCCCACTGCAGATGTTCGGTTTCCATTACAAGGCGCGTACCCACTCGAGCTACGGCAACGTCGATGTATTGCAGGCAGCCTGTCGCCAGGAAGTATGGCTGAATCCGCTCGATGCGGAAAAACGCGGCATTAAAAACGGCGACCTGGTGCGGGTATTCAACCAGCGCGGCGAACTGCGGATCCCGGCGAAGGTCACGCCACGCATCATGCCGGGCGTGTCGGCGATGGGCCAGGGAGCGTGGCACGATGCCAATATGACAGGCGACCGCATCGATCATGGCGCCTGCATGAATACCCTGACCACCCACCGGCCTTCGCCGCTGGCGAAAGGCAACCCGCAGCATACCAACCTGGTCGAAATCGAGAAGGTTTAAGGCGTAAACTATATGCCAGGTTATTGGTCGGCCTGGCGTTAGTTTTGCTCACTGAATATATTGTCCGCGGCCTGTTTTATGGCCTGCATATGACCGTGGGTATGGCGTTGCAGGTTAACCAGACGGCGCGCCAACGCGCCCCACAGTAAGGAATAGAGTGATAATGCAGATCCCAAACCGCGACGCTGTCGCTTTGAGCGCCCGAATCCTGGGCGCGTTGTTCTCTTTTGCGCCGAATAGCGAGCAAAACGTCCCGCTGGTCGCCGCCTTCCAGGACGGCAGTTGGCAATCGCAATGGCCATTCCCGCTGGAGCATTCATGGGCGGCGGGCTTTGCCGCGCCCAGCGATGAACCGCTGCCGCAGGCCTGGCAGCGCCTGTTTATCGGCCCGTGGGCGCTGCCAGCTCCGCCGTGGGGCTCCGTCTGGTTGGATAAAGAGTCCGTCCTGTTCGGCGATTCAACGCTGACGCTCCGCGAGTGGATGCGGGCGAACGGCATCGCGCTTGATGTCGAGCGTAACGAACCGGAAGACCATTTCGGTACCCTGCTGCTGTTGGCGGCATGGCTGTGCGAAAGCCAGCAGGATGAAGCCTTTGCGCAACTGCTGGCCTGGCATCTGCTGCCGTGGTCCGGGCGCTTCCTGAGCGTATTTATCGAGCACGCCGATCATCCGTTTTATCAGGCACTAGGACAACTGGCGCAGGCCACGCTGGCGCAGTGGCAGGAAAATCTGCCCATCGCAGTGGCGAAAAAGCAGCTGTATCGTTAACTCATCCGCCGCGTCGATCCCCCGGCGCGGCACTTATCGCTTTTGCATCTAAGGTTATTCCCTATCACAATAACGCTATGATTTCCGAACCTCACGGCCGCTGATGCACCGTCTCCATAATTATCCCGATGTGCAGGTGATGTTTCGCCGCCTGCTGATAGCCACCCTTATCGGCATCCTGGCCGCGCTGGCGGTTGCGCTATTTCGCCACGCCATGGTCGTGCTGGAAACGTTATTTCTCGGCAATGATAGCGGCAGCCTGGTCAATGCCGCGCAGTCGCTGGCGTGGTGGCGTCGGCTGCTGACTCCGGCGCTGGGCGGATTAGCGGCAGGGTTCTTATTGTGGCTATGGCAGCGGCGCAGCGTGACGCGCCCGCACGCGGCGACCGATTACATGGAAGCGCTGGAAACCGGCGACGGCTGCTTCGATACCCCGGCAAGTCTCGTCAAATCGCTGGCCTCGCTACTGGTGGTGGTCACCGGTAGCGCAATCGGCCGCGAAGGCGCGATGATCTTGCTGGCGGCGCTGGCAGCCTCACTCTTCGCCCGTCGTTTCACGCCGCAGTCCGAATGGAAACTGTGGGTCGCCTGCGGCGCCGCCGCCGGGATGGCCAGCGCCTATCACGCGCCGCTGGCGGGTAGCCTGTTCATCGCCGAAATTCTCTTTGGCACTCTGATGCTGGCTTCGCTCGGGCCGGTGGTGATCTCGGCGGTGATCGCCCTGCTGCTGACCAATTTGCTCAACGGCGGCGCCGCGCCGCTGTACCACGTCATCTTGCAACAGCACCTCAGCGCCGTACATTACGCCTTGATGCTGGCGACCGGCCTGCTGGCCGGACTGTGCGGGCCGCTGTTCATCTGGCTGATGAGCTACAGCCACCGCTGTTTCGTGAAGCTGAAACTGTCGCCGCCGTGGCAGCTTTCGCTGGGCGGGCTTATTGTTGGCGTGCTATCGCTCATTACCCCAGCGGTGTGGGGCAACGGTTATAGCGTGGTGCAAAGCTACCTGCTATCGCCGCCGCTGTTCAGCGCCATCATTATTGTTTTTGCCTGCAAACTGCTGGCGGTGCTGGCCAGCAGCGGCTCCGGCGCGCCGGGCGGCGTCTTTACGCCAACGCTGTTCGTCGGTCTGGCGATGGGGATGTTGTTTGCCAGCTTTAGCGGGCTATGGCTGCACCACGATCAGGGGATAGCGATTATGATTGGTCTGACCGGAATGGCGGCGTTTTTAGCCGCAACGACGCATGCGCCGATCATGTCGACCTTGATGATCTGTGAAATGACCGGGCAGTATGTGCTGCTGCCCGGTTTATTGATTGCCTGCGTGCTGGCCTCGGTGCTATCGCGGACGTTACGCCGGGATTCGATCTATCGCCATTACGCTGCCGAGAACGTCTAAATCAATATACTGGCTCAGCTCGCGCTGCTCGGCGCGCGGCAAATAAGGCAGCTCGCCAATCAATGGTGCCGGCAGTTTTTTGCTCAATACATCGATAATTTCGGCGTAATGGGCAAGACCTGGATTAATGCGGTTAGCCACCCAGCCGATCAACGGCAGGCCGTCGCTGGCAATCGCCTGGGCGGTCAATAAGGCGTGGTTGATACAACCTTCCTGGATCCCCACCACCAGCACCACCGGCAGCTGTTCCTGTACCACCCACTCGGAAAGCGGGCGCAAATCGTTCATCAGGCTGCGCCATCCGCCGGTGCCTTCAACCACGACATGTTCGACCTTGCCACTGAGCTGCTGCAGACCGTCGCTTAATAAGCCGTAGTTAATCGGGCAGCTGTGCGCGACGCTGCTTTCTTCTTCACTTAAGGCTATGGGATTGACAGCATCATACGGCAGCGACAGCGTAGAAACGCTCTGTAACACCAGCGCGTCTTTGTTACGCAGCCCGTCCGGCGTCTCTTTGCTGCCCTTCGCCACAGGCTTATACCCGGCGACGCTTTTGCCGCTGGCAGCAAGTGCCTGCAACAGCGCACGGGAAACCACTGTCTTCCCGACAGCAGTGTCAGTACCTGTTATAAAGAAACGCTTA
>CABUCP010000409.1 GCA_902490055.1 uncultured Klebsiella sp.
TTTTGGTGCTATGACGCGTATGGATAACACTGCCACAGCTGAGAAAACAAAAGACAATGCCCCTTATCCCATTGCCAGCGACCGCCAAATCAACAGCCGGACACTGTTGGGCGCGGAAGGACGCGTGGTGATCGAGCATGACGGCCAGCGCTATCTGTTGCGCCAGACCAACGCAGGCAAGTTGATTTTGACCAAATAAAAGCCCCGCACGATGTCGGGGCTGAGCGGATTAGCTGGAGCAACTCACTTCCAGACGTTTACCCCAATCCGGCGGGCGGCGTACGTAGTCATCATCACGATCGCTAAACGGTTGCGCTAATGCTTCATGTAGACGTTCCAGTTCGCGCATGTCGCCGCTTTCAGCCTGTTCAATCGCCCGCTGAGCCAGCCAGTTACGCAGAACCACCGCCGGGTTGACCTGCTGCATCCGCTGCTGACGTTCGCTATCCTCAATCTGCTCATCGCGCAGGCGCGCACGGTAACCAGCAAACCAGCTATCAAACGCCGCGCGATCGATAAACTCATCGCGCAGCGGCGATGCCGCGCTGTGCTGTTCGCTTTGGCTCAGTATTCGGAAGGTGCGAGTGTAATCGCTACCCTCGCGTTCCATCAGACTGAACAGACCATCGAGTAGTTCGTTATCGCCGGTTTGCTGGCTATAGAAACCAAGCTTATCGCGCATGCGCCGCCCGTAGGCGGTCAGTAAAGCGTGCTGATAGCCATCCAGCGCCGCGTTCAGGGCCTCGGCGCTGATAAACGGCGACAGCGACTGCGCCAGACGCTGTAGGTTCCACAACCCGACCGCCGGTTGGTTATCAAAGCTGTAACGCCCCTGGTAATCAGAATGGTTACAGATAAACCCCGGCTGGAAATCGTCAAGGAAACCATAGGGGCCATAGTCCATGGTTAAACCAAGAATCGACATGTTGTCGGTGTTCATCACGCCGTGAGCAAAGCCGACGGTCTGCCAGCTGGCAATCATTTCCGCGGTTCGCGTGACAACGTCACGGAACCAGAGGATGTACTTATCCGCTTCCTGCCGTAGCTGTGGCCAGTGGTGCGCTATCACATAGTCCGCCAGTTGCTGCACCTTTTCGGCTTCACGGCGATAATAGAAGTGCTCAAAATGGCCAAAGCGCACGTGGCTTTCGGCGATGCGCATCAGCATCGAGCCGCGCTCTTCAGTTTCGCGATAGACCGGCGTGTCGCTGGTTACCATCGCCAGCGCGCGAGTGGTTGGGATCCCCAGCGCGTGCATCGCCTCGGACGCAAGACATTCGCGGATCGTCGAGCGCAGTACCGCCCGGCCATCGCCCATCCGGGAATACGGCGTCAGCCCGGCGCCTTTCAGATGCCAGTCAAAACGCCTGCCGTCCGGCAATTGCTGCTCGCCAAGCAGAATACCGCGCCCGTCGCCAAGCTGCCCGGCCCAGGCACCAAACTGATGGCCGCTATAAACCTGCGCCAGCGGCGACATCCCCGGGAGCAGCGCTTCGCCACCCCAGACACCCGCGCCCTGCGCCGGCGCGAATAGCGCATCAGGAACGCCCAGCGTTTGCGCCAGGGCGGTATTGCGCCAGATAAGACGCGCGTTAGCCAACGGTGTTGGCGCCAGAGAAGTATAAAAATCCGGCAGCCGATCGCGCCAGTGGGTAGTAAAAGATAGGGTCATGGTTCCTCCTGCCACCAGTGTAGTGCCTTCAACATGGTATTAACACGGGCGAAATGCAGGGTTATGGGCGCAAAAAAGGGAGCCGCGGCTCCCTTTTCATGGCGATCAAGGCTAGATGCGCCTTGCCTGCCAGAATTTCTTGTTCCAGTAAACGTTATCCAGCGACGAACGGGTCACGCCCTGACTGGTGGAGGCGTGAATAAACTGATTATCGGTGTCATAGATACCAACGTGCAGGCCGCTTTCCCCGGAGCCGGTTTTGAAGAACACCAAATCGCCGGGTAGCAGATCGCTTTTATCAATACGGGTACCGATTTCCGCCTGCTCGCGGGTTTCCCGCGGCAGCTGCATGGCGAATTTGTCGCGGAACGTGCGCACCACAAAGCCCGAGCAATCGACGCCGCGCGGCGTCATTCCGCCATAGCGATACGGCGCGCCGCGCCAATGGCTCAGCTGCTCATTGAGATTGGCAACCACGGTAATGGAGTCTGCCAGCCGTGGATTCGGCGGCGGCGCACGGTGGCTGCTACAACCCGCCAGTACGATCGCCGCAATAAAAATGAACCAGAAACGCATCTCAGACGATTCCTCTGTTCCCTGTCCTGTTATTGAGATAATTTAGCCTGTTTCGCGCCGTCCAGGCAAGATCGTTACGCGCTACTGTGACGCAACGAGCATAAGATGACCAGCGACTTCCACCCTCTGAAAGGCGATATCATAAGCGGCGGTCAAATTCTCTTCACTCAATACGTCATGCGTTTCTCCGCAGGCAATCGCCTGCCCGCGACAAATCAGCCATGCCCGCTGCGCATGGCGCAAGGTATGGTTGAGGTCGTGGCTACTCATCACGATAGCAATGCCCTGCGCGCACAGCGACGCGAGCACGCTATCCAGCGCCGCCTGCTGCGCCACATCCAGGCTGTTCATCGGTTCATCCAGCAGCAGTAGCTGGCCGACCGGGTTAGCGCAACGATGAATCTGCAAGATCACCGCCGCCAGGCGCACCCGCTGCCATTCGCCGCCGGAGATCTGATTAACCTGACGGCCGAGCTTATCGCCTAACCCCAACTGGGCGGCAACCTCGTTGAGCAATCCCGGCGGAGCGCTATCCTGCATATGCAGCGACAAATAGTGCCACACCGGCATTGCAAACGGCGGGACCTGCTGCTGACTGAGATAAGCGCGATGTCGGGCAAGCTCCGCCGCGGGCCACCGATCCAGCGCGCGCTCGTTGAGGGTAATCAAGCCGGGGCCGGCGGTCAGCCCGGCCATGCGCGCCAGCAAGGTGCTTTTGCCTGCGCCGTTCGGCCCCACGAGATGGACTATCTCTCCGGGCCGAACGTCAGCGGTAAACGGCGACAGCCGCCCCGCCTCCGCTACATCCTGTAGCTGCATCAAAAACGGCATTATGACGCTAATGCCCCTTTCAGCGCGGCCAGCAGCTGCGGGTCGTCCGGGGTCATATCCGGTGAGAAACGCTGAATCACCTGGCCATCACGACCAACGAGGAATTTCTCAAAGTTCCACAGTATGTCGTCCACATACAACGGCGCGCGGCCCTTACTGGCCATGCGCTCATAAAAACCGCTGCCTTGCGGCGCGACGGCCTGCGGCGCGGCGGCAATCAGTTTTTGATACAGCGGCGCGCGATGTTCGCCGTTGACATCAATTTTACTGAACATGGGGAAAGTAACGCCGTAGGTGACGCTACAGAACGTTTTAATCTCTTCTTCGCTGCCCGGCTCCTGGCCGAGAAACTGGTTACACGGGAAACCAAGAACGCTGAAGCCCTGCTCAGCGAACTCTTTTTGCAGCGCTTCCAGTTGCTCATACTGCGGCGTTAAACCGCATTTCGAGGCCACATTAACGATCAACAGAACTTTACCGGCGTAAGACGCCAGGGTTGTTTTTTCGCCATCAATGGTCGTCACTTCGGTATTGAGAATATCGTG
>CABUCP010000410.1 GCA_902490055.1 uncultured Klebsiella sp.
TATGCAATGAAGTAAGCGGCCGCGTTGACGATTGATCCAGGTCATCGCCGTCGGAGGCTAAAAATGGCAGGCTTGGCCCCTTTCTTGAGGCCGGTCTATCAGATTATGCAGTTACAAAAATTAGTCAACATGTTTGGTGGGGATCTTGCGCGCCGTTACGGCGAAAAGGTACATAAACTTACGCTGCATGGTGGATTTAGCTGTCCGAACCGCGATGGCACGATTGGCCGCGGCGGTTGCACATTTTGTAACGTCGCCTCCTTCGCCGACGAAACCCAACAGTACCGCTCTATTGCCGATCAGCTGGCGCATCAGGCGCAGTTGGTTAATCGCGCTAAGCGCTATCTCGCTTATTTTCAGGCCTATACCAGCACGTTTGCCGAAGTTCAGCTCCTGCGTTCGATGTATCAGCAGGCGGTAAGCCTGGCCAATATCGTCGGATTATGCGTGGGTACCCGCCCCGATTGCGTTCCCGATGCGGTGCTGGATCTGCTCAGCGAATATCGTGAGCAGGGCTATGAAATCTGGCTGGAGCTGGGTCTACAGACCGCACATGATAAAACGCTGCATCGTATCAATCGCGGCCATGACTTTGCCTGCTACCAGCGCACCGCCCGGCTGGCGCGCGAGCGCGGATTAAAAGTCTGCGCGCATCTGATCGTCGGCCTGCCGGGCGAAACGCAGCAGCAGTGCCTGCAAACTCTAGAGCGGGTCGTTGAGACCGGAGTGGACGGTATTAAGCTACATCCCCTGCATATCGTGACCGGCAGCATCATGGCTAAAGCCTGGCAGGCGGGGCGCCTGAACGGTATTGCGCTGGAGGATTACACCGTGACCGCCGGCGAGATGATTCGCCATACGCCGCCTGAGGTGATTTATCACCGCATCTCGGCCAGCGCCCGTCGCCCGACGCTGCTGGCGCCGTTGTGGTGCGAGAACCGCTGGACCGGGATGGTCGAGCTGGATAAATACCTTAATGCCCATGGCGTTCAGGGGTCGGCATTGGGGACTCCGTGGATCCAGCCCGCCTGATTACTGCCGCATTTTTTGCACAACTTACAGCGTATTGTTCAGAATTGGGTATTATTGAGCGGAGTTGTCGCTAAGGAATCCCTCATGAAGCAAATTCGTATGCTGGCGCAGTACTATGTTGACCTGATGATGAAGCTGGGTCTGGTGCGCTTTTCAATGCTGTTAGCTCTGGCGCTGGTGGTATTGGCTATCGTGGTGCAGATGGCCGTCACGATGGTATTGCACGGTCAGGTGGAAAGTATTGATGTCATCCGCTCGATCTTCTTCGGCCTGCTGATTACCCCCTGGGCGGTCTATTTTCTGTCGGTAGTGGTCGAACAGCTGGAGGAGTCGCGTCAGCGTCTCTCGCGGCTGGTGGAAAAGCTGGAAGAGATGCGCGAGCGCGACCTCAAGCTTAACGTACAGCTCAAAGACAATATCGCGCAGCTGAATCAGGAGATCGGCGAGCGTGAGAAAGCGGAAGCCGAGCGTGAAACCACGCTGGAGCAACTGAAAATAGAGATGAAGGAGCGTGAAGAGACGCAAATTCAGCTTGAGCAACAATCCTCCTTCCTGCGCTCTTTCCTTGACGCCTCCCCGGACCTGGTTTTCTATCGTAACGAAGATAAAGAGTTTTCCGGCTGTAACCGGGCGATGGAGCTGTTGACCGGCAAAAGCGAAAAGCAGCTGATTCACCTGAAGCCGCAAGATGTCTATACCGAAGAGGCGGCGGTGAAAGTGCTGGAGACCGACGAAAAGGTCTTCCGCCATAACGTTTCGCTAACCTACGAGCAGTGGCTCGATTACCCCGATGGGCGGAAAGCCTGCTTCGAGATCCGCAAGGTTCCTTATTATGACCGCGTCGGTAAGCGTCGTGGCCTGATGGGTTTCGGTCGCGATATTACCGAGCGTAAGCGTTACCAGGATGCGCTGGAACGCGCCAGCCGCGACAAGACCACCTTTATCTCAACGATCAGCCACGAGCTGCGTACGCCGCTTAACGGCATCGTCGGGCTTAGTCGTATTCTGCTTGATACCGATCTCACTGGCGAGCAGGAAAAATATCTGAAAACGATCCATGTCTCGGCGGTGACGCTGGGGAATATCTTCAACGATATTATTGATATGGATAAAATGGAGCGGCGTAAAGTCCAGCTCGACAATCAGGAAGTCGATTTCACCGGCTTCCTTGCCGATCTGGAAAACCTTTCTGGCCTGCAGGCGCAGCAGAAGGGATTACGCTTTGTGATGGAGCCGAATCAGCCGCTGCCGCATAAAGTCATTACTGACGGTACGCGTCTACGGCAGATCCTGTGGAACTTGATCAGCAATGCGGTGAAATTTACCCAGCAGGGTAATGTGACCGTGCGGATCCGCTACGACGAGGGTGATATCCTGCACTTCGAAGTGGCAGACTCCGGTATCGGCATCCCGCAGGCCGAGCAGGATAAAATCTTCGCCATGTATTATCAGGTGAAAGATAGCCACGGCGGCAAACCGGCGACCGGTACCGGCATCGGTCTGGCGGTATCGCGCCGTCTGGCGCGCAATATGGGCGGCGATATCAGCGTGACCAGCCAGCCGGGGCAGGGGGCGACCTTTACGCTGACCGTGCATGCGCCTGCGGTGGCCGATGAAGTCGAAGATACGCTGGCCGAAGACGATATGCCGCTGCCGGCGCTGAACGTCCTGTTGGTGGAAGATATCGAACTGAACGTCATTGTGGCGCGTTCGGTGCTGGAGAAACTGGGCAACAGCGTGGATGTGGCGATGACCGGTAAAGCCGCGCTGGAGATGTTCGAGCCCGGCGAGTACGACCTGGTGCTGCTGGATATTCAGCTACCGGACATGACCGGCCTTGATATCTCACGGCAGCTGAAGCAGCGCTATGCCGCCGATGAGCTGCCGCCGCTGGTGGCGCTCACCGCCAACGTTCTGAAGAACAAAAAAGAGTACCTCGATGCCGGGATGGACGACGTACTGAGCAAACCACTCTCGGTACCGGCGTTAACTGCGATTATTAAGAAATTCTGGGACGCTCCGGAAGATGACGATCATGAGCCGCCGACCGTCGACGCCGCTAAATCGGCATCGGTGCTGGATACCGATATGCTGGAGCAGTACATCGATCTGGTTGGGCCGAAGCTGATTACCGACGGGCTGGCGGTGTTTGAGAAGATGATGCCGGGCTATATGTCGGTGCTGGAATCGAACCTCACCGCCCGTGACCAAAAAGGGATCGTCGATGAGGGCCACAAGATTAAAGGCGCGGCAGGCTCAATCGGCTTGCGCCATATCCAGCAGTTGGGGCAGCAGATCCAAACCCCTGATTTACCGGCCTGGGACGATAACGTCGGCGAGTGGGTGGAAGAGATGAAGTCCGAGTGGCAAAACGATGTCGCGATACTGAAAGCCTGGATTGCGGCGGCGGGTAAAAAATGACCCCGGATAAACCGGGGTGCGCGAATACTGCGCCAACACCAGGGAACTGGTTGTTGAGCCAGAAGAGTTCGAGTGATTTTTTTACACGGCGCAACCTGAGGATTTGGCTTGCTCGCTCATTAAGATAGCAAACCATAAATAATTTGTTACGTGAATCGGTAAAATATGTG
>CABUCP010000411.1 GCA_902490055.1 uncultured Klebsiella sp.
TTTACTATCATCCTGCCGCCGCTGGGCGTACTGCTGGGTAAGGGCTTTGGTTGGGCGTTTATTCTGAATATTATTCTGACTTTGCTGGGCTATATCCCCGGTCTTATCCACGCGTTCTGGGTGCAAACCCGCGATTAGTTCCCTGCCAAATAGCGGCGCCATCGCGCCGCTAGCTTTCACTTATCACGACATTTAGCGATTCGCTTGCAATGTGCCTTTCAAACCATGCGGCTCAGAGCGCAGATACTGCGGCGGGACGCTTACCTGAGCGCCTAATGCCGCCGCCGCTTGCCATGGCCAGTGCGGGTTGTAGAGCGCCGCGCGAGCGATAGCAATCAGATCGGCATCACCGTTCTGTAGGGCATCTTCGGCCTGTTGCGGTTCGGTAATCAAGCCCACGCCAATCACCGGGATGTTCACCTGCTGGCGGATTTCCCGCGCAAACGGCAGCTGGTAGCCGGGACCGATGTTAATTGCCTGTAGCGGGGACAGCCCGCCGCTGGAGACGTGAATGAAGTCGCTGCCGAGGGCTTCGAGCTGCTGGCTGAAGCTCGCTGACTGCGCGACATCCCAGCCGCCATCAACCCAATCTGTCGCCGAAAGACGGGCGCCGACGGCAATCTTGTCGCTGACGGCTTCACGAATCGCCTGGAAGACCTCAAGCGGGAAGCGCATACGGTTCTCCAGCGAACCGCCATATTGATCCGTGCGCTGGTTGCTGAGTGGAGAAAGGAATTGGTGGAGCAGGTAGCCATGCGCGGCATGCAATTCAATCAACTCAATGCCCAGGCGCTCTGCGCGTCTGGCGCTGGCGACAAATGCTTGTTTGATGCGGGCAAGATCGCCCTCGCTCAGCGCCGTTGGCGCGCGGTCGCCCTCGTGAAAGGCGAGCGGGGACGGGGCAACGGTCTGCCATCCGCCGGCGTCGAGCGGCAGTTGATGGCCGCCAAGCCATGGCGCCGCCGCAGAGGCTTTACGTCCGGCATGTCCCAGTTGGATCCCTATCCGGGTTGTGGAATAGGCGCGAACATCTTCAAGTACCTGGTACAGAGCGGCTTCGGTTTCGTCATCCCATAAACCGACATCAGCCGGGGAAATACGTCCTGCCGGCTCTACCGCGCTGGCTTCGATAATTAATAAACCGGCGCCGGAAAAGGCCAGTTGGCCGAGATGAATACGATGCCAGGCGGTAGCTTTGCCGTTATCGGCAGAGTACTGACACATCGGGGCGATGACGATACGGTTGTCGAGTTCCAGTTTACCAATGTGCGCCGGGCTAAATAGTTGACTCATGAGTACCTCGTGAAGGTTGTGCTGCCTGATAGTCTTTATTTGTAGCATGGCTGGCTGGACGGCTCTATTCCGATGTTGCGCTTAACGGTTTTGCATTTAAATCACCAATCACTACTGAACCATAGCTTCCGTCTGCGCCCGTTAGTCTGCTGCGTAACCGCTCTGGCCATTGCCGCGCCGATTTCCGCGCTGGCGGTAAGCCCCTGAACGAAAGGACGATCGTGCATCAACCACGGTAGCGCGCCGAACGCAATACGGCCGCGTGCGTTATCTGGCGCCTGTAGCGTGTAATCATCCCCAATGTCAGGTATTTCATCGCCGCAGGCCAGTAACTGCTCGCGCAACGTGGGGAAGGGCAAATCCTTGCTCTTCAACGCTTTTTGTCCTCTGGCATCAATAAACACGTCAAATTCGCTGTGTTGATTGTGATGCTTTATCACCGTCGATTCGGCTTTAGCCTCAAGCTGATAGTCGTTGCCCAGCGGCAATATCTGAATAACTCCGGCTTCACGTAGCGCCAGCAGGCGACGAATCGATTCTGAGGGAATAGCGGCATAATTGTCGATAAAGACCCGCGCCAGACCTTGTTTAAAGCGCGTGCTGTCGTGCTCATCGAGGTGCGGGACGATAGTTTCAATCATTTCATGGAGCCGCAGAATGGTATAGCGCCACGCTACGGTATACTGCCGGCGTTTGTTACGTTCAACCTGGTGTAAATTAGCTTGTGCCCAGCTAAACGGATCATGTTGTTTGCGGCTGGCAAACCAGCTGTCGCTAAAGGTATCAGCAGTCAGTTGGCGTAAGGCAATCTGCTGGCACCATTGCGGCGCGCTAAGCTCCAGCTCGGTGACGATAAGCTGAAAGACCCGGTCGAGCAGTCCCGCACTACCTAAGGCAATCGCCTGCTCAAGCGCCCGATCGCTAACCACCCTCAGGGGCTCATAGGGGATGGGGCAGTAAAAGTCTGCCTCCGGTAGAATTCCGTTACGCGACATCAGGGTAATGCTGAGCCCCTGGCTTGCAGGGTCAAGATGAAAATGGACGTTATCGTCAGTATCGGTTTTAAAGGAGCCGTGCTGACTGACGACCGCGACAGCGGCATCAATGCCGCTTAATGAGGTGCCCATAATCCCGACGCGACAAGGCGCGACCTGCGCTTGCATCAACCCGGTCCAGGGGCTGGGATAGTATTCACGCGGCGCAGCGTCGTCTTGCGGCCATAGATGGCCGGTCGCGATAACGGCAAAATCAGCGTACTCGGCATCTGGCGCATGATTAATCCACAGTTTGACGCCATTCTGTTCTGCTTTGAGATCGGTAACTTCACAGGATTCGCGCACGTTAACCTCGCAGCCTGATTGTTTTGCTTTCTCCAGCAAGGCCAGAAACCGATCGCGGTAATAGTCACCAAGGATCACGCGCGGTAAAAATTGACGTTCGTGTAAAGCTTCACGTTCAATACCATAGCGTGTGAGCCGGGCTTCACTCTGATTTTGTAGCCACGTCAGATAGCTAATATCAATCGGCGGGATCTCGATGCTGGCGATGTTGGCCAGCATCTGTGTAGTATTACTTTCATCGCTATAAGGCATGCCGACACCAGCCTCTTCGGCCTGCTCGTAGAGCACAATCGACAGCGGCTCCCCACCGTTGACCAGCGCCTGAAAGGTATAAATCCCGGTTGGCCCGACGCCGACAATCGCCACTTTTTTCATTTTTATCCTTATGCGTTATAGGGAAGCAAACTGCAACGATAAGTGTGGCTGAGAAAAGAACGAAGGGGGCAGTTATTTAGGTAAAGCGAGGAAAAGAGTGCGTTCTTGCGTCGTTGAGGATTTAAAACCGTGGTGGAGATAGAATCGCTTTGCGGTCTCCGTCAGGGCATGGACCATCAGCGCACGGACGCCGACATTTTCGGCCACGCGATAGCTGCGCAAAACCGCGTCATGGAGTAAGTCCGCCCCCAGCCCCTGGCCGTGATAAGCGCAGTCTATTGCCAGGCGCGCGAGGATGATCACTGGAATAGGATCGGGCATATTGCGCCGCAGACTGCCATTTGCTTCAGTATGATTCACGCTGCCGGTCGCTAACGAATAAAAACCCACCACCTGGCTGTTCTCTTCTTTGCATAGCACAAAGGTTCTCGCGGCCCCCTGGGCCTGATTTTTCAATCCTCGCTGTTTCAGCCATTGATCGAGAACCGTTTCTCCGCAGCAAAATTCCGCAATCTGATGGTGTGAAGATAAAGGTACCGGCGCACTTACTTTTCCCATTGTGGCTTTCTCGCCAGTAATTTATCGAGCGCGGGATTGGTTTCTATTGGCGCATCA
>CABUCP010000412.1 GCA_902490055.1 uncultured Klebsiella sp.
CCTGAATCAACAGGTATAGCAGATGAATAAAAAAGTCATCTTACGCGGCGCCAGCGCCATTATGCCCCTGTGCATCGGCGACTTTCCGTTTTCATTTATCGTCGGCGCGCTAAGCGTTAGCGCCGGAATGAGCGTCTGGCAAAGTACGGCGTGGTCGGCGATTGTTATTGCCGGCTCCGCGCAAATGCTGGCATTGAATATGTTAAAAACCGGCGCCACGCTCGGCGTTATTATATTCACCACATTAATAATTAATCTACGTCACGTACTGTACAGCGCCTCTATTTCCGGCACCGTTCGCGAAGCTTCATTCTTTAAAAAATGCTTTATGTCCTACGCGCTGACCGACGAAGTGTACGCCACTACCGTCAAAGAGATGGAGGGTAATAAGCAGGATAAATATCTGTTCTATGGCTCGGCGATGATCACCTTCTGGGCGATTTGGGTACTGGCCGATTTCCTTGGCGCGCTGGTCGGCGCCTCGTTCCCGAATATTGAAAAATACGGCCTGGATTTCGCCATGGTCGCCGCCTTTATCGCCATCGTAGTACCGCAAATTAAAAGCCAGGCCTGCACCGTCGCAGCCGTCGTCGCCGCCGTCTCCGGCGTGCTGTTGGTGGTACTGCCCTACTCGCTGGGAATCGTCGTTGCTTCGGTGCTTGGCGTGCTTGCCGGGCTGTGCGTCGACCTGGCGGAAGAACGTAAACAGGCAGCGATTGCCGAACCCGAAATGCCGTTAGTGGGGGCGCTGGAACATGAATAATAGCTACTTTATCGCCCTGACTCTGGGCATGGCCGCCGTGACCTTTCTGATCCGTTTCTCGTTTATCGGCCTGGCCGGAAAAATCCAGATGTCCGAGCGGGTGACCAAAACGCTGCGCTTCGTCCCGGTCACCGTCCTGCCGGCCATTATCACCATTCAGATCCTGAGCGTGAATTCCAGCATGGAGTTCGACTTAAAAAATCCGAAGGTGATCGCCGCCATTATCTGCACGCTCGCCAGCTTCCGTTTAGGCCTGGTGTGGGTGGTGGTCAGCGGCGTCGGCTCGCTGGTGCTGTTGAATTATTTTATGTAACCGTTTGAAGGATAAACCACATGATTATTACCACCGCTGATGCGCCAGCCGCGATCGGCCCCTACGTGCAGGGCGTCAAGCTTGGCGCGATGACGATCACCTCCGGACAACTGCCGATTAATCCGCAAGACGGCACCATGCCCAGCGATATCGCTGAACAGGCGCGGCAGTCGCTGGAAAATGTAAAAGCCATCGTTGAAGCCGCTGGACTCACGGTCGGACAGATCGTCAAAACCACGGTGTTTGTCAAAGACCTGCAGGATTTTGCCGCCATCAACGCCGCCTATGAGGCCTTCTTTGCCGAGCATCAGGCCGCCTTCCCGGCACGCTCGTGTGTGGAAGTCGCCAGACTGCCGAAAGACGCCGGCGTCGAAATCGAAGCGATCGCTTTCGCGGGTTAACCTTTAGGCTGGAGGCGCGTCCTCCAGCCCCTTCCCACCGTTTTCTGCCTTTCCTCCTTGCTCATTTTGCAGGCACTATACAACCTGGTTTAAGCGAGGAACGCAGCATGCCGAATAGCCAAAATACTCCCCCAGCAACCCTCCGTGAGACCGGCGTACGCAACGTCGTCTGCGGCGAAAACGTGGTGATTTACCAACCCGCCAACCTCTATGACTGCCAGCTCGGCGATAACGTCTTCGTCGGGCCATTCGTCGAGATTCAGGGGCATACGCGCATCGGCGCGGAGAGCAAAATCCAGTCCCACAGTTTTATCTGCGAGTACGTCACCATCGGCCAACGTTGTTTTATCGGCCACGGCGTGATGTTCGCCAACGATATGTTCCGCGATGGCAAACCGAATGCCGACCGCGGCAGTTGGGGGCGTATTGAAATTGGCGATGATGTGTCGATCGGCAGCGGCGCCACCATTCTGGCGGTGAGTATCTGCGACGGCGTGGTTATCGGCGCCGGGAGCGTGGTGACAAAATCCATTACCGAAAAAGGGGTGTGGGCGGGCAACCCAGCGAGGCTGCTGCGGCGGCTATAAGTAAAAATGCCGACCCAAGGGCCGGCATTCAGGCTTAATTACGCAAAGCTTATGCGCGCCAGGCTTTATAACGGTTAATCAGACCGTTGGTAGAGCTATCGTGGCTGCTAACGTCGGCGCCGTCTTTCAGTTCCGGCAGGATACGGTTAGCCAACTGTTTACCCAGCTCAACGCCCCACTGGTCAAAGGTGAAGATGTTGAGGATCGCGCCCTGGGTGAAGATTTTGTGCTCGTACAACGCAATCAGTGCGCCCAGGCTGAACGGGGTGATTTCGCGCAGCAGGATGGAGTTGGTCGGGCGGTTGCCGGCGAAGACTTTGAACGGCACGACGTGCTCAAGCTGAGCCGGATCTTTACCCTGATCGCGATATTCCTGCTCAACCACTTCGCGGGATTTACCAAAGGCCAGCGCCTCGGTCTGAGCGAAGAAGTTCGACAGCAGCTTCGGATGATGATCGGATAACGGGTTATGGGTGATAGCCGGCGCGATGAAATCGCACGGTACCATCTTGGTGCCCTGGTGGATCAGCTGATAGAACGCGTGCTGGCCGTTAGTCCCCGGCTCGCCCCAGATGATAGGCCCGGTCTGGTAATCCACAACGTCGCCGTTACGGTCAACGTACTTACCGTTGGATTCCATGTTGCCCTGCTGGAAGTAAGCGGCAAAGCGGTGCATGTACTGATCGTACGGCAGAATCGCTTCGGTTTCGGCGCCGAAGAAATTGTTGTACCAGATGCCAATCAGCGCCAGCAGTACCGGCAGGTTTTTCTCAGCCGGCGTGGTGGAGAAGTGTTTATCCATCGCGTGAGCGCCGGACAGCAGTTGAACGAAGTTGTCGAAGCCGACGGACAGAATGATAGACAGCCCGATGGCCGACCACAGGGAGTAACGACCGCCAACCCAGTCCCAGAACTCGAACATGTTAGCCGTATCGATACCGAATTCGCCTACCGCTTTACCGTTGGTGGAGAGCGCCGCGAAGTGTTTCGCTACGTGTTTCTCGTCACCGGCGGTCGCCAGGAACCAGTCGCGCGCGCTATGGGCGTTGGTCATGGTTTCCTGGGTGGTGAAGGTTTTGGAGGCCACCAGGAACAGGGTGGTTTCCGGGTTTACCGCTTTCAGCACTTCGGCGATATGGGTACCGTCGACGTTAGAAACGAAGTGCATGTTGAGATGGTTTTTGTACGGGCGCAGCGCTTCGGTCACCATGAACGGGCCGAGGTCGGAACCGCCGATACCGATATTCACCACGTCGGTGATCGGTTTACCGGTGTAGCCTTTCCAGCTACCGGAGATGATCGCTTCAGAGAAGGTTTTCATCTTCTCCAGCACCGCGTTGACTTCCGGCATCACGTCTTTGCCATCAACGATAATTGGCGTGTTGCTGCGGTTGCGCAGCGCGACGTGCAGTACCGCGCGGTCTTCGGTGCGGTTAATTTTTTCGCCGGAGAACATCGACTTGATAGCGCCGGCCAGATCGGTCTCTTTCGCCAGATCCTGCAGCTTCGACAACGTCTCTTCAGTGATGCGGTTTTTGGAGAAATCCACCAGCATC
>CABUCP010000413.1 GCA_902490055.1 uncultured Klebsiella sp.
CGCATTACTTTTTCTCATAAAAATTAACTCACTTTAGAAAAACTCAATCGTGATCTGCCGCACAAATCGCTACCCTTTGGCCATCATTGTGGGGGATTTATGCTGCTTCATGTTCTTTATCTGATTGGTATCACCGCGGAAGCGATGACCGGCGCCTTGGCCGCCGGACGCCGTCGCATGGACACCTTTGGGGTGATTATTATCGCCACCGCGACCGCGCTCGGCGGTGGTTCCGTCCGCGATATCCTGCTTGGACACTATCCGCTCGGCTGGGTGCAGCACCCGGAATACGTCATTATTGTGGCGGTTGCCGCCGTTCTCACGACCATTGCCGCGCCGGTGATGCCGCACCTGCGCCGCCTGTTTCTGGTGCTGGATGCCCTTGGCCTGATCGTATTTTCGATTATCGGCGCGCAAATCGCGCTGGATATGGGCGAAGGGCCGATCATTGCCTCTATTGCCGCGGTGATCACCGGCGTCTTCGGCGGCGTGCTGCGCGATATGTTCTGTAAGCGCATCCCGTTGGTATTTCAGAAAGAACTGTATGCCGGCATCTCCTTTGCCGCCGCGGTGCTCTATATCGCGCTGCAGCATTACGTTAGCAGCCACGACGTGGTGGTCATCGCCACGCTGCTGTTTGGCTTCACCGCGCGTATGCTCGCCCTGCGTTGGAAGCTCGGCCTGCCGGTCTTCTACTACAAGCACGACGCCCATTAATTCCTCAGAAACCCGGAATACGTTGCCCGTTGAGCCACTGCGCCAGCGCGGCGATGTCCGGGTTTTGTAAAAAGGCGACCAGTTGGCGCGCTCTTTCCTGCCCGACCCCCGGTAATCGCCGCCACTGAGATATATCGCGCTCGCGTAGCTGCTGCCAGTTTTCCGCCGCAATACTGGCCCGCGCTGGCTGAGGTATCGGCAAGCCTAATGCCAGCACCCAGCGGATAAACGGCTGCTCGCGAGCCAGATTGAACTGATGCCACAGCCGCAGACCGCGCTCGCCGGCCATGCCGGGTAGGTTCTGCAACTGCTCAGGCGTCAGAGCCAGCCATGAGAAAAGATGCGCCACCTGGCGCGCGTCCATTAACCCACGCCATAGCACCTCCCCTGCGCCCGTAATATCCAGAACCGGCTTAGAAGATAGCCAGACCAGCCGCGAGAGAAACTGCCCGGCGCACTCAGGTGTAGCAAAGTAGCAGGTTAATGAATGAAAACGAGGCGCCGGTGGTTCCGGCGTATCGCGCTTACTCGTGCGCCAGACAACGCTATCCAGACGCGGGATCCCCTGCCCGGCAAGGCTTACCTGAACCTAGTCTCCGGCGACAATCGCTAACTGCCGCCAGCGGGCCACTGAGCCAATATTGACCCGCCGCACCAGCTTGTCGTCCAGCTTCACCGGTTCAAGATGGGCCACCACGGCTATCTTTCCGCTGCGCCCGATAGCGAAGCGGATCGCAGTAACCTCTGCGACCTGCGAGACTGGCTGATACTTCCAGGCCGCCACCCAATGCCCCTGCCCAGGCGACCAACTGCTCCCGGCGGGCTCTTTTTCCGCGCGGATCGCGATGCCATCCGTGACAAAGGGCAGCGGAGAGGTAAACCAGCGTTCCCGCCAGGCGGCGGCCTCCTGCCAGTTTTTCACCGGATGCGAATAGCGCTGCGCCAAAGGAAAGCCGCCATCTGCAAGCTGCGCCAAACGAGAAGGCATCTGAGCCGGGCCGTCGGGCCACGCCCAAATAAACAGCCCCAGCGTGCTCAGCGCCGCCGACGGCGCTTTACGCATCAGCATCCTGGCCACTTTCGCCCGCGAGTTCATGCCGCCCATCCGCTTTTGTATATGATCGCCCTGTCGTTGAAAGATCTCTCCCTGCAACACGCTATTGGCCAGCGTTCCGGTGGTCATCAGCGGAACGCCTGGGATCTGGCGCACTTTTGCCGTCCAATCTTCGCCCACCAGGCCATCGCCGCGGCTAATCGCCTGCGCCAGCCTGCCGCTGCGGTAAACCAGCGTCACCGCCACGCCGTCAACTTTCGGCTGCACCCACAGATTGGTTTTATCGCGCATCCAACGGGCGACGCTTGCGCCGTCGGGTAGCTTACGCACGCCGGTATGCGCAACCTGATGTTTTACCCCGCCTCGCGGCGGCGTCGGCAGATCTTCTTCGATTTGCGCATCCTTGTCGAAGCAGCGCCGCCACTGCGCCAGCCGCGCCGATAGCCGATCGTATACCTCGTCGCTGACCTCGCTGCCGCCCTGCTGCCAGTAGGCCGCTTTCCAGTCGGCAATCTGCTGGCTAAGGCGACCAATCTCCTGCTCCGCCCGCTGCGAAGACCATTCCGGGCAGGCTGCCGTCGCGCTTGTCGCCATCATCCATATCGTGGTTGCGATTAGCCATCTGTGCATACTTTTTCCTCCCTGTTCCATCCTTCGGCATTGTGCGCTAGCGGCAGGTTTGGCGGCGACAGGGGAATCATCATGCTTCGAGCAGCATTCCAGGATTTGTGCGTTGTTGCTGCAACCGCTGAAGAAATCAGGAAAACGGCAGGCAAAATGAAAGAAACAGCGGCAAAAAGTGTGACAATGACTGCGTCACGCGGCGGCGGCGTGTATAATAGGCTCGTATGTAGGATCTCTTTCGACAATCACATACAAAAGACACTCATGGCTCAAGGCACGCTTTATATTGTTTCCGCCCCTAGCGGCGCGGGTAAATCCAGCCTGATTCAGGCTTTATTGAAAACCCAACCGTTGTACGACTCCCAGGTTTCTGTTTCTCATACCACGCGCGATCCGCGTCCGGGTGAGGTGCACGGTGAACACTATTTCTTCGTTAATCACGATGAATTCAGATCGATGATTGGCCAGGATGCTTTCCTTGAGCACGCGGAAGTCTTTGGCAACTATTACGGCACCTCTCGTGAAGCCATCGAGCAGGTTCTGGCGACCGGCGTCGACGTCTTCCTCGACATCGACTGGCAGGGCGCACAGCAAATCCGTAAAAGAATGCCCGGCGCGCGCAGCATCTTTATTCTGCCGCCGTCAAAAGACGAGCTTGATCGCCGCCTGCGCGGCCGCGGTCAGGACAGCGAAGAGGTCATCGCAAAACGTATGGCGCAGGCAGTTGCAGAAATGAGCCATTACGCGGAATATGATTACCTTATTGTGAATGATGATTTTGATACCGCTTTGGGCGATCTTAAAAACATCATCCGCGCTGAACGTCTGCGCATGAGCCGTCAAAAGCAGCGACATGGCGCTTTAATCACCAAACTATTGGCAGACTGAACCCACATTCAGTATCATGCCCAGTCATTTCTTCACCTGTGGAAGTATGGCACGCGTAACTGTTCAGGACGCTGTAGAGAAAATTGGTAACCGTTTTGACCTGGTACTGGTCGCCGCGCGTCGCGCTCGTCAGATGCAGGTAGGCGGAAAGGATCCGCTGGTACCGGAAGAAAACGATAAAACCACCGTTATCGCACTGCGCGAAATCGAAGAAGGTCTGATCAACAACCAGATCCTTGACGTTCGTGAGCGCCAGGAACAGCAAGAGCAGGAAGCCGCTGAATTACAAGCCGTTACCGCGATTGCTGAAGGTCGTCGTTAATCACACAGCGGG
>CABUCP010000414.1 GCA_902490055.1 uncultured Klebsiella sp.
AGCCCGTAGCTCCCATATTGCTTATGTCTTCAGGCTGATTTCAACATGCCAAAGCTGATAATTCGCGAGCGGCCAAGCTCTTTCGCCCGATACAGCGCGGCATCGGCAGCGCGCAGCAGACTATCGCTCTGCGTATGTTGAGGATAGCTGGCAATACCAATAGACACATCCACCTGGCCCAGTTCCGTTAAACCAAAGCGCAGCGTCATATTACGAACGTTATGATAAATTTCCGTCGCGCAGGCCTCCGCGCCGGCTTCATCGGTTCCGGAGAGCAGTACCAAAAACTCTTCGCCGCCATAGCGAAATGCCATGCCGATATCCCGTACCGCGCGCTGGATAATCGCCGCCACATTTTTAATCACCAGATCGCCCGCCTCGTGACCATAGCTGTCATTAATTGCCTTGAAATGATCGATATCGATCATCAAGCAGCTCAGCGGCGTGCCGTTGCGGACCGCCAGATTCATCTGGGTATGCAGCGCTTCGTCAAGATGGTGTCGATTGCGCAGCCCGGTCAGTGAATCGAACAATGCTTTCTCCAGTAGGGCATTACGCAGGCGCTGGTTGGCGAGCGCCAGGCCCAGCGCTTCCGCCATCAATTCGAGATAAGCGCGCGATGGCGCCGTTTCGGCGGTGACGTTACGAAACGACAGCAGGCCGATGGCCTCGCCCTGGGCGACCAGCGGAACGCAAAGCGACTGGTCAGCATATGCATCAGGGATATGATAGCAGGCGATATCGGGCTCACCGTTAACCGGCGGGTGGCCCAGGCCGCGACGTACCGCCCAGCAGTTATCCGGATAGAACACCTCCGGCTCATCCGGCGGCGATAGCCACTGCGCAACGCAGCGCATTTGCCAGGGATCGGTCTCCAGAATATAGAGCCTGCCGGGAATATCCGGCGCGATATTCGGGGCAAACAGCTCTGCGACCTTCACCACATCATCAAATGATTCGCACCCTTGTAGGCGTTGAGTCATCCGCGCCAGCAGCTCGCGCACCGCCCAGTCGGCGTCGCGCTGCTGCTCCAGGCGCTGGCGGGCGAGACCGTTCTCGCGGAAGATGCGAATCGCCTGCGCCATATCGCCGATTTCGTCGATCTGTCTGAACTGCGGCGGTTCAACGGCGTAATCCTGCGATGCCAGGCGCTGCACGACATCGCTCAGGCGTACCACTGGGTTGAGCACCCGGCGTTTCAAAATAAAACCGAGCACGAATAAAAACATCAACGCCGTTAAGCCGACCATCACCTCTGATAGCGTCCGCCAGTTGCGCGATTTTTCGCTGGCCTGCTGGATGGCGTTATTGGCCCGGCCCTCCAGCATCAGGCGGAAATGATCGATCTGCGTTTGCACCCGATCCAGCTCCTGCTCATAGGGCTTACCGTAAACCTGTAAAATCGCCTCTTTTTCTTCTCCGCGGCTGGCGTGAAGGATAGCGGCCTGTTGTTCATCCTGAAGCTCATCGGCAACGCGTAGCCCCTCGCGTAGCAGAGCCAGCTCCTGCTGACTGGCGCCCACGTCTCGTAACTTCACCAGTCGGTTTTCAATAGAGTCGAGGGATTGGGTCCGCTGGCGATACTGCTGTAGGCTATCGGGATTCTTTTCGACGACGTACAGCCGCGCGAGATCGGACAGCTCCCACGCGCCGCTTTCTATTTCGTCGGACAGACGTTCAAATACTTCACGTTGCTGCACCGCCCGACGCTCTGCGCGGTCGGCGCCGGATGCCATTAACATGGCGATACCAGAGGCTAAAGTCAGGGCGACGGTGATGCCGTAGGCCCAATTGGTCATGGTGGCGATTCTCACCGGGTATTTCCTTGCATGCAGATGAAATAAAAACGCGTATTTTTAATTATAGAACCGCATGGCCATCCGGGAGATTCAGGCAAGCGGCGTGCGGGTAACCAGTTGATGTAACGCCGGCGCATGCTGGCGCAGAACAAGATACACATCGTTATCCAGCGCGCCATTTATAACATCAGCTGCGATAAGTTGTAACGCCTCCTGATATGCCATACCGAGACGATAGGGGCGGTCTTCGACCAGTGCGGTGAAAATATCGGCGATGGCGATAATTCGGTCAGGCAGATGCAGATAGCGATGGTTGAGATGGAGCGGGTAGCCGCTGCCGTCGAGTTTTTCGTGATGGTTGGCGGCCCAATCGATGATTTCCGCCAGGTCGGTAAAGTTGCGCAATAATTCGCCGGTCATATAGCTGTGCTCGCGGATCTGCTGCGCTTCGTCGTCATCGAGTTCGCCCTGTTTTTCAAGGATCGCCAGCGGAATATAGATTTTGCCTATATCGTGCAAATAACCGGCGATTTCGATTTTGCGACATACCAGCGGCGGCAGATTCATATAGGTCGCGAGGGCGTAAGAAATTTCGCCCACCAAAATGCTGTGGCTGGCGGTAAAGCTGCTGTAGGTATCAACAATTTTTGCAATTAACAGGCAAATATCTTTCAGGCCATCAATATCGATATAGACGTCGTTGATCGGACCAACGATCTCCAGCAGCCGCTGAATATGTTCCGCCTGCATATGACGCCAGAACGTCGGTTGCCGCGTCAGTTCACCCAGGGTGTCGCAAAGCGGCGGATCGATTTCACGGTAATCCGCGATAAACTGCGCGACCAATTGCTGCTGTTGCTCGGAAGCGACCAGGCCCTGCACCGGGAGCAGGCGTTCAAAGCAGTCAGCGAAATAGACAATATGCTGCTCAAGATTGCCTTTGTGGCCTGGGCTGAAGTGATGATTGCTAATAATGGGACGAATGAGAGTGAAGGTATCCAGGCCTTCGAGCATCTCTGCCCCGCGATGCTGATGCGGATCGCTTAGGTTATCGATAGCATTGAGCGAGTCAATGCGCCGCCTGTCGCCGAGCACGCCAATATCATGCAGGAGCGCGGCTAAGAAGATGGTTTTTTGCTGCTGCGCGCCCAGATCCAACGCCAGCGATATTTTGTAGCTAATCAGCGCGGTGCGCAGTAGGTGCAGATTCAGCCGTGGGTTGATGGCATCAATGACGCGAGTCACCAGCATCAAAGCCGACTTTAAAGCTATACGCATTTTTCTTACCGTCCACGTGCGATCAGCGGTACCGAAAAGAGCCCTTCATTGATGCAAGGGGGATAGCGCCAATAGATTGATTTACTGGCGCTATGTGTATTCTAGAATACTTTTTTGTAGGGCTTCACGGAGACGTGCTGATAGACGCCGGCGGCGATGTACGGGTCATCGTTGGCCCAGGACTGCGCCGCTTCCAGCGATTCAAATTCGGCAATAACCGTGGAGCCGGTAAATCCAGCTACGCCGGGTTCGTTGCTATCTACCGCAGGCATAGGGCCGGCGGTCAGCAGACGACCTTCATCATGTAAGAGTTGTAGACGCGCCAGGTGGGCAGGGCGCACCGACAGGCGTTTTTCCAGAGAATCGGCGATATCTTCTGCGTAGATGACGTAAAGCACGGCAAAGCTCCTTAATCAAAAAATTGGCAAATCACGTAACGTGAAAGCGTTATGAGCAGCAAGGTAAGATGCGCACCCTTCTAGCATGCCATGCCGCGACGGTTTTTTTCCACAAAACGAGGCAAAATTTGAT
>CABUCP010000415.1 GCA_902490055.1 uncultured Klebsiella sp.
CTCAACCACGATGTGAGCTTATTTCTGGTCGCCGAAGTCAACGGCGAAGTGGTGGGGACGGTGATGGGCGGTTACGACGGCCACCGCGGCTCTGCTTACTATCTTGGCGTGCATCCGGAATATCGCGGCCGCGGTATTGCCAATGCGCTGCTCAACCGGCTGGAAAAGAAGCTGATTGCCCGCGGCTGCCCGAAGATTTCAATTATGGTGCGTGACGACAATGATGTGGTGCAGGGGATGTATGAGCGTCTCGGCTACGAGCACTCGGATGTATTGACCCTGGGTAAGCGCCTGATTGAAGATGAAGAATACTGAGTTTATTCCTGCCGATTATGATGCCCATGGCCGGTTACGGCTGCCGTTTCTCTTCTGGTGCGTCCTGCTGCTGCAGGCGCGTACCTGGGTGCTGTTCTTAATGGCCGGCGCATCGCGCCAGCAGGGGGACGCGCTGCTGAACCTGTTTTATCCCGATCACGATAACTTCTGGCTGGGCCTGCTGCCCGGCGTGCCGGCGGTACTGGCGTTTCTGCTGAGCGGCCAGCGTCAGCGTTTTCCCCGGATCTGGCCGCTGATGCGCTGGCTGCTGATTGCCTCGCAGGCGCTGCTGCTGGTCTGGCAGCCGTGGCTGTGGTTCTCCGGTGAAACGCCTTCCGCGCTCACCATCGCTCTGCTGGCGGCCGATATCTATGCGCTTTGGTGGCTGATTACCAGCCGCAGGTTACGCGCCTGTTTTCGCCTTGAAGCGCTTTAATGGCACTTTTTGCCGATCGCGTACTCCAACATGCGTTGAATTAATCAGAAAGGGTTGTGTTATGAAATCGCTACGTTTAATGCTTTGCGCGCTTCCGCTGGCGCTAACCGGTTGCTCGACGATGAGCGCGGTGAACTGGTCGGCCGCCTATCCGTGGAACTGGTTTGGTTCCTCAAACGAGGTCACCGAGCAGGGGGTGGGCAAACTGACGGCGTCGACGCCGCTCAATGAACAGGCGATAAGCGATGCGCTCGGCGGCGGCTATCGCCTGCGCAGCGGAATGAAAACCGCGGATGGCAAAATAGTACAATATTTTGAAGCGCTGAAAGATGACAAACTGGCGCTGACCATTAACGGTGACGGCGGTACGGTGAGCCGTATTGACGTACGCGATAGCGCGATCCCGGCGGCCAGCGGCGTGAAAATCGGTACGCCGTTTAGCGAGCTGTACAGCAAAGCGTTCGGCAACTGCGAGAAAGGCGCCCCTGATAACGGCGCGGTAGTGGTGTGTAAGGCCGAAGGTAGCCAACACATTAGCTACGCCTTTACCGGCCACTGGAGCGGTCCGGATGAGCTGATGCCGTCCGACGATACCCTGAAAAACTGGAAAGTCAGTAAGATTATCTGGCGCCGCTAATTTGATCTGAAGAGACACGTGGGTAGATAAAAACGGTTACAATGGCGCGTTAGCAACGCGATAGCGTTGTGGTTGCATCATTTCAGGAGGAGCGATGTCTCAGGTTCAGAGCGGCATTTTGCCGGAACATTGCCGCGCGGCGATTTGGATTGAAGCCAATGTCAAAGGGGACGTTAACGCCCTGCGCGAAGCGAGCAAAATTTTTGTCGATAAAGTAGCCACCTTCCAGGCTAAATTCCCTGACGCCAAACTCGGCGCGGTAGTGGCTTTCGGCAATACCGTCTGGCGTCAGTTGAGCTGCGGTGAAGGCGCGGAAGAGTTAAAAGATTTTCCGGTTTACGGTAAAGGGCTGGCGCCATCCACGCAGTATGACGTGTTGATTCATATTTTATCCGCCCGTCATGAAGTGAACTTTTCCGTCGCCCAGGCGGCGGTGGCCGCTTTCGGCGACGCCATTGAAGTGAAAGAAGAAATTCACGGTTTCCGCTGGGTGGAAGAACGCGATCTGAGCGGCTTCGTCGACGGCACCGAAAACCCGGCAGGCGAAGAAACCCGCCGTGAAGTGGCGGTGATTAAAGACGGTGTTGATGCAGGCGGCAGCTACGTGTTCGTTCAGCGCTGGGAGCACAATCTCAAACAGCTGAACCGCATGAGCGTGCCGGATCAGGAGATGATGATTGGCCGTACCAAAGAAGCCAACGAAGAGATCGACGGCGACGATCGCCCTGAGACCTCGCATCTGAGTCGCGTCGACTTAAAAGAAGATGGTAAAGGGCTGAAAATCGTCCGTCAGAGCCTGCCCTACGGCACCGCCAGCGGCACCAACGGCCTGTACTTCTGCGCTTACTGCGCGCGCCTGTACAACATTGAACAGCAGCTGCTGAGCATGTTTGGCGATACCGACGGTAAACGCGATGCGATGCTGCGCTTCACCAGACCAGTGACCGGCGGTTACTACTTTGCGCCGTCGCTGGAGCGTATTCAGGCGCTGTAATTTTTCCCCTCACCCTAACCCTCTTCCCATGGGAGAGGGGACGGTATGGTGCGGTTATGGAATCTGCGTGCGGACTCTCTTTCTCCCTCTCCCTCAGGGACGGGGTGAGGGTATCGGTGACTCAAGCGCTTCAAATATTCTCTCCATCACCGCATCTTCATACTCTTCAAACTCATTATTCCAGAAGCGTAAAACCCGCCATCCCTGGCTCTGTAGCCAGTGGGTGCGGCGAACATCGTAGACGCGCCTCTCATCGTGTTGACCGCCGTCCAGTACAATCGCCAGCCATGTTGCGCAGTAAGTACCATAGTCGACGTTCTGTTGGCGTTAAGCTACGTCTAATCTGCCAGCTGCTTTTCGCAAAGCTTTGCCAACTGCTTATTCTCTTTTCGACTTCCAAATCGCCAAACGGTATATAAAACCGTTACTCCTTTCGTACTCGTTATAAATATGATGATCATCAGTAAATGATCAATTTTGATAAGGGTGCGCAATGGCCGTTAAATCACTGAAAAAAGGATATCTGGCGCTGGCGGCTTCGATGCTGCTGGCCGCGCAGGCGCAGGCGACTGAGCTGCTGAACAGTTCCTATGATGTTTCCCGCGAGCTGTTTGCCGCCCTTAACCCGCCTTTTGAACAGCAGTGGGCCAAAGAGAATGGCGGCGACAAGCTGACGATTAAGCAGTCGCATGCCGGTTCATCCAAACAGGCGCTGGCGATTCTGCAAGGCCTGAAGGCGGACGTCGTGACCTACAACCAGGTGACGGATGTGCAGATCCTGCACGACAAAGGCAATCTGCTTGCGGCTGACTGGCAGAGCCGTCTGCCGAATAACAGCTCGCCGTTCTACTCCACGATGGCGTTTCTGGTGCGTAAGGGCAACCCGAAAAATATCCATGACTGGAACGATCTGGTGCGCCCTGATGTGAAGCTGGTGTTCCCGAATCCTAAAACCTCCGGCAACGCGCGCTACACCTATCTGGCGGCGTGGGGCGCGGCGGATAAGGCGGACGGCGGCGATAAAGCCAAAACCGAACAGTTTATGACCCAGTTCCTGAAAAACGTTGAAGTGTTTGACACTGGCGGCCGCGGCGCGACCACCACCTTCGTCGAGCGCGGACTGGGCGACGTGCTGATTACCTTTGAATCGGAAGTGAACAATATCCGTAAACAGTATGAAGCGCAGGGCTTTGAAGTGGTGGTGCCGAAGGTCAATATCCTCG
>CABUCP010000416.1 GCA_902490055.1 uncultured Klebsiella sp.
GTTTCATATTATAATTAGCACCACCTGGCTGGAGATTACTGGACAATGGCTGACATTGAAATTCGGCAACAGTCGCCGACGGCGTTTTATATAAAAGTTCACCCTACCGATAATGTGGCAATTATTGTCAACGATCGGGGTTTAACCGCCGGAACGCGTTTTCCGGATGGCCTGGAGCTTATTGAGCACATCCCGCAGGGCCATAAGGTCGCCCTCGTCGACATTCCCGCCCATGGCGAAATCATCCGCTACGGCGAAGTGATTGGCTTCGCGGTCCGCGCTATCCCGCAGGGAAGCTGGATTGATGAGTCGCTGGTTGAGCTGCCGACCGCGCCGCCGCTGAACACCTTACCGCTGGCGACCAAAGTTCCGGAACCGCTGCCGCCGCTGGAAGGCTATACCTTCGAAGGCTACCGCAATGCCGATGGCAGTGTAGGCACCAAGAACCTGCTGGGGATCAGCACCAGCGTACACTGCGTCGCCGGCGTGGTGGATTACGTGGTGAAAATAATTGAACGTGATCTGCTGCCGAAATACCCCAACGTCGACGGCGTGGTCGGTCTAAACCATCTGTACGGCTGCGGCGTGGCGATTAACGCCCCGGCGGCCATCGTACCAATTCGCACCATCCACAATATCGCGCTGAACCCCAACTTCGGCGGCGAGGTGATGGTCATTGGCCTTGGCTGCGAAAAACTACAGCCGGAGCGTCTACTGCAGGGAACCGAAGACGTGCAGCCGATTGCCGTCGATAGCGCAAGCATAGTGCGCCTGCAAGACGAACAGCACGTCGGTTTTAAATCGATGGTCGACGATATCCTGCAGGTTGCCGAACGCCACCTGGCGAAGCTGAATGCCCGCCAGCGCGAGACCTGCCCCGCTGCGGAATTGGTGGTCGGTATGCAGTGCGGCGGCAGTGACGCCTTCTCCGGCGTGACCGCCAACCCGGCGGTGGGCTACGCCTCAGACCTGCTGGTGCGCTGCGGCGCGACGGTAATGTTCTCGGAAGTGACTGAAGTACGCGACGCCATTCATCTGTTAACCCCACGCGCTATCAATGAAGAAGTTGGCAAACGACTGCTGGAAGAGATGGCCTGGTACGATAACTATCTGGAGCTGGGGAAAACCGACCGCAGCGCCAACCCGTCACCGGGCAATAAGAAAGGCGGTCTGGCGAACGTGGTGGAAAAAGCGCTGGGTTCGATTGCCAAATCAGGTAAAAGCGCCATCGTCGAAGTCCTTTCGCCGGGTCAGCGCCCGACGAAACGCGGGCTTATCTATGCGGCGACGCCGGCCAGCGATTTTGTCTGCGGTACCCAACAGGTGGCTTCCGGCATTACCGTGCAGGTATTCACCACCGGGCGCGGCACCCCTTACGGCCTGATGGCGGTACCGGTGATAAAAATGGCGACCCGCACTGAGCTTGCCAACCGCTGGTACGACTTAATGGATATCAATGCCGGTACTATCGCGACGGGCGAAGAGACGATTGAGGATGTCGGGCTGAAGCTGTTTGAATTTATTCTCGACGTCGCCAGCGGGCGTAAGAAAACCTTCTCCGATCAATGGGGTCTGCATAACCAGCTGGCGGTGTTCAACCCGGCGCCGGTGACCTGATAAGATCCTATCTCATTAGGGCTATTTTGCTTGCCATTTTGAACCTGGGCAGTGCTCGAAATCCTCACGTACTACGTGTACGCTCCGGTTTCTGCGCGCTGTCCGTGTTCAAACTGGCTGCGCCAATTACGCCTACTGGGATAGGCTCTAAGTCCCCCTGGCCAACCATAATAATCAGCCCGGAATTATCCGGGCTGATTTTTACTGGTGTTGCGCAGCCAAAAAGGTTTTGATTTGCGCCTGCGTTGAAGTGCCTTCCATAGGTCCGCGTTGGCTAATCGCCAGGGAACCGCTGGCGTTGGCCCACTTCAGCGCTTCCTGCGGCGTGGCGCCGCTGAGGAACAGGCTGACGAAAGTCGCGCCGAAGCAGTCGCCTGCGCCGGTCGGGTCGACCACCGGCACGTTAAAACCGGCAACATGGTGCGTTTCAGCGGCGCTAAAGTAGCTCGCGCCGCGCGGGCCGCGTTTAATCACCACGTGTTTAACGCCGCGTTTCAGTAGTTTATCAACCAGCACCTGCTCATTTCGCCCCGGATTCAAGCCAAAATAGTCTAGCTCGCCATCGCTCGGCAGGAAGATATCGGTGTAATCGAGGATGTATTCAAACGCCTGCGACATCTCGGGAATATTGAGCATCTCTTTGCGAATATTAGGATCGAACGACACCGTGCCGTTGCGCGCTTTAATGTTTTCAATCGCTTTACGCATCGCATCAATAATGCGAAACGAGAATAACGACGATCCCATAATGTGGAAATGCTGGCACTGGTTAAGCAGCGCCTCATCGATATGGTCCGCGGTCAGTAGTCCGCAGGCGCTGTTAGGCATATTAAAAATAAAGTCGCGCTGCGCCTGGCTGCGATAGCTGACGAACGCGCTGCCGGTGGTCGCTTTCTGCAGCATGGCGATGCCGTTAACGTTAACGCCGTCCTGCTCCAGTCGCGCAATATTCATTTCACCAAATGCGTCGCTGCCGACGCAGCTAAACAGCACGGAACCAAAACCCAGCTTCGCTACCTGATCGGCGAAAATCGCCGGCGCGCCGCTGGGATAAGGTCCCCAAAATTCGCCAGGGCGGGAAAATCCCTGGTTTTCTTCCTTGGCGAGAAATTCCACCAGCAGCTCGCCGATGGTGCAAATGGTTACGTTCATCACCGCTCCTGGTTTGTCTTCTGCAAAGCCGTGTTGAGCCATGTCAGGCATTCATTGTTGGTATAGCTGTTGGTCAGGCCCGCGGCGAGGAAACGGGCATGATATTCCGCGGCAACAACCTGCGGCGTCACCACGCTACTCATTTGCTGCAGTTCGCCGATGGCATAGCGTTTTTCCCCGTAAACCGGGCGGGAAGCGACAACCGCAATGACCCGCTCGCTTTGCGCCACGGCTTCGCTCAGCAGGCGAGCCGTCGTTTCATGGCGAACGCTCAACGTGCCGTCTTCAGCGACGTGGTCAACCGCAATCAGCGCACGCGATGGCCGGTAATGGCCTAGCGCGCTCAGCGCCAGATCGCCTTCGACAATCCGCCCGTTACCGGCAAGCACGCCGCCGAGCAACACCGTTTCCCCATTCAGGAACTCCTGGGCCAGCGCAACGTGGGCCAGATCGTTAAGCAGCAGGCAAAGTTCTTCACTGTTGGCCAGAAACGGAATCACTTTACGCAGAATGGAGCCCTGGCCTAAAAATAGCGTTTCGCTATCTTCAATTTGCGCCGCCACCTGACGCGCCATTTCCGTTTCCAGCGCTTTGTCCGTCACCAGCGGGGCGTCGCGAACCACTGCGACCGGCGTGCCGGCCTGAGCCGTGTAAATCGCCCCGCCGAAAGAACGCTTCAGATACCCCTGCTGTTCAAGGTAGTTAAGATCGTTACGGATTGTCACTCCGGAAACAGCCAGCATTTCGGCCAGATCGTCGACTTTAATTTCGCCGTTCTTGCGAACGATCTCCGCGATGTCCAAGCGCCTTTTCAGCAGGCTGGTTGACGGTT
>CABUCP010000417.1 GCA_902490055.1 uncultured Klebsiella sp.
TTTCATCCCCGCACTGCTTTTTCCCCGCCTTCTCATGTAACCTGCTTGGATTACTAAATCAGCCACGCGGAGTCGTTATGCTGTTGGGATTTTTTCGATTACTGTTCAAAGGATTGTACCGGGTGCGATTGACCGGAGACACTCAGGCGCTTTATCAGGAAAAAGTATTAATTACGCCGAACCATGTCTCATTTCTCGATGGTATTTTGCTGGCGCTTTTTTTGCCCGTTCGCCCGGTGTTTGCGGTTTATACCTCGATTAGTCAACGCTGGTTTATGCGGGCGCTGACGCCGCTTATCGATTTTGTCCCGCTGGACCCCACCAAGCCGATGTCCATTAAGCATCTGGTGCGCCTGGTGGAACAAGGCCGGCCGGTGGTTATTTTCCCGGAAGGCCGTATCACGGTGAGCGGTTCGCTGATGAAAATCTATGACGGCGCGGCTTTTGTGGCGGCGAAATCTAAGGCGACGATTGTGCCGCTGCGCATTGAAGGCGCCGAGCTCACGCCCTTCAGCCGCCTGAAGGGGCTGGTGAAACGCCGCCTGTTCCCGCGGATTCAACTCCATTTACTGCCGCCGACGCGCCTGCCGATGCCGGAAGCGCCGCGCGCCCGCGACCGACGCAAAATCGCCGGTGAAATGCTGCATCAAATTATGATGGAAGCGCGCATGGCGGTGCGCCCGCGCGAAACGCTGTATGAATCGCTGCTGGCGGCGCAGGATCGCTTTGGCGCGCGCAAACACTGCGTGGAAGATATCAACTTCCAGCCGGATACCTACCGCAAGCTGCTCACCAAAACGCTGTTTGTCGCCCGTATCCTGGAAAAATACAGCGCGCAAGGTGAGAAAATCGGCCTGATGCTGCCGAACGCCGGCATTAGCGCGGCGGTGATTTTCGGCGCCATCGCCCGCGGGCGTATTCCGGCGATGATGAACTATACCGCCGGGGTGAAAGGCCTTAGTAGCGCGATTACCGCTGCGGAAATCAACACCATTTTCACCTCCCGCACCTTCCTTGATAAAGGCAAACTCTGGCATCTGCCGGAACAACTGACTCAGGTGCGCTGGGTGTTCCTTGAAGATCTGAAAGGGGATGTTACCACCGGCGATAAACTATGGATTTTCGCCCACTTACTGGCGCCGCGTCTGGCGCAGGTCAAGCAGCAGCCGGAAGATGCGGCGATGATCCTCTTTACCTCCGGCTCGGAAGGCAACCCGAAAGGGGTGGTGCATAGCCATAAGAGCCTGCTGGCCAACGTCGAGCAAATTAAAGCTATCGCTGATTTTACCGCCAATGACCGCTTTATGTCGGCGCTGCCGCTGTTCCACTCTTTCGGCCTGACGGTCGGCCTGCTGACGCCGCTGTTTACCGGCGCGCAAGTGTTTCTCTACCCAAGCCCGCTGCACTATCGGGTGGTGCCGGAGCTGGTCTATGACCGCAACTGTACCGTTTTGTTCGGCACCTCAACTTTCCTCGCCAACTATGCGCGTTTCGCCAACCCGTATGATTTTTATCGCCTGCGCTACGTAGTGGCAGGGGCGGAAAAACTGCAGGACAGCACCAAACAGCTGTGGCAGGACAAATTCGGCCTGCGCATTCTTGAAGGCTACGGCGTCACCGAGTGCGCGCCGGTGGTTTCGATCAACGTTCCGATGGCGGCGAAAGTCGGCACCGTCGGGCGCATTCTTCCGGGTATGGATGCACGATTGCTGGCGATGCCGGGTATTGAACAGGGTGGGCGCCTGCAGTTGAAAGGGCCAAACATCATGAAAGGCTACCTGCGGGTGGAAAACCCGGGCGTGCTGGAAGCGCCGACGGCTGAGAACCAGCATGGCGAAATAGAGAGCGGCTGGTATGACACCGGCGATATTGTCGCCTTTGACGAACAGGGCTACGTCCGCATCCAGGGCCGCGCCAAGCGCTTTGCTAAAATCGCCGGCGAAATGGTTTCACTGGAGATGGTCGAGCAGGTGGCGCTGGCGATCTCGCCGGACAAAATGCATGCCACGGCGATTAAGCAGGATGCCAGCAAAGGCGAGGCGCTGGTGCTATTTACTACCGATAATGAACTGAATCGTGAAAAACTGCTGCGCTATGCGCGCGAGCATGGCGTACCGGAACTGGCGGTGCCGCGCGACATTCGTTGGCTAAAACAGCTGCCGGTATTGGGCAGCGGTAAGCCGGACTTTGTCACCCTGAAAGGCATGGTTGAAGAGGCGAAACATTCAGATGAGTGAGTCAGTACACACTAACGCTTCGCTGTACTCGAAGGGGATGATGGCGGTGATCTGCGCCCAGTTCCTTTCAGCCTTCGGCGACAATGCGCTGCTGTTCGCTACTCTGGCGTTGATGAAACAGCTCTACTATCCGGAATGGAGCCAGCCAGTACTGCAGATGTTGTTTGTGGGCGCTTACATTCTCTTTGCGCCGTTTGTCGGGCAATTTGCCGATAGCTTCGCTAAGGGGCGGGTGATGATGGTCGCTAACGGCCTGAAGCTGCTTGGCGCTGGCTGCATCTGCTTTGGCGTCAATCCGTTTATCGGCTATACGCTGGTGGGGATCGGCGCGGCGGCCTATTCGCCAGCCAAATATGGCATTCTTGGCGAATTGACCACCGGCGATAAGTTAGTGAAGGCTAACGGATTGATGGAATCATCGACCATCGCGGCGATCCTGCTGGGGTCGATGGCTGGGGGTATCCTCGCCGACTGGCACGTACTGGCGGCATTAATCGTCTGTGCGTTGGTTTACGGCGGCGCGGTGGTGGCGAACCTGTGGATCCCGAAATTACCTGCGGCTCGCCCGGGGCAGTCGTGGCGCTTCAGGCCGATGACCCACAGCTTCTTTAGCGCCTGCAAAACGTTATGGCGTAATAGCGAAACGCGTTTCTCGCTGATGGGAACCAGCTTGTTCTGGGGAGCCGGCGTGACGTTGCGCTTCCTGCTGGTGATCTGGGTGCCGGTGGCGCTGGGGATCACCAGCAACGCCATGCCGACCTATCTCAATGCGATGGTCGCCGTCGGGATTGTTATTGGCGCCGGCGCGGCGGCGAAGCTGGTGACGCTGGAAACCGTCTCGCGCTGCATGCCTGCCGGGATCTTGATTGGCGTTGCGGTGGTGGCGTTTGCGGTGCAGCAGTCGCTGCTGCCGGCGTTTGGCCTGCTGCTGTTGCTCGGGATGTGCGGCGGCTTCTTTATCGTGCCGCTGAATGCGTTGCTGCAGGAGCGTGGCAAGCACACCGTCGGCGCGGGCAATGCGATTGCGGTGCAGAACCTCGGCGAAAACGTGGCGATGTTGCTGATGTTGGGGCTGTACTCGCTGGCGGTTAGCGTCGGCATCCCGGCGGTTGGCGTGGGGATTGGATTTGGCGCGGTGTTTGCGCTGGCTATCGCCGCGCTGTGGTGGTGGGGACGGCGTAAATAACGCCCCGGCTTGCGCTGCGCTTAGCCGGGCTACGGGTTCACCAATGTCGGCTCTCCGGTAGATACTGTTATCGGTTTGCAACTTTTTAGCCTGAGAAAAGCGTTTACACCATGTCGCTTCAGAGGATATTGCGCTCCCGGTTAATTTTTCTGCAATATGTTTTCC
>CABUCP010000418.1 GCA_902490055.1 uncultured Klebsiella sp.
TCCATGAACGCCTCCATTTCTGGGCCTATCCAGACGACTAAGTCGGCGTTCTGTAAGCGTTTTACATCAGATGGGCGTAGTGAATAATCATGCTCGGAAGCGCCGTCAGGCAGCAGAACCTGCGTGTCCGTTACGCCATCAGCGATAGCGGAAGCGATAAAGCCAAGGGGCTTCATCGAGGCGACAACGGCGGCGTTAGCCATCGGGGCATGTGCGAACAAAAAAGCGGCGCTAAGTCCAGCGCAAAGAAGCGTATTTTTATGTAACATAATGCGACTAATCATCGTAATGGGCGAATGTGATGTGATATTATAACATTCAATCGCTAGTGCAACCCCTAATTTGACATGACGAATCTTGTAACGCTGGAAAAAGTCGCGGTCGTCTACGGCCAGCGGCGCGTACTGTCTGACATTTCGCTAACGCTAAAACCAGGCAAAATTTTAACGCTTCTTGGCCCGAACGGCGCCGGGAAATCAACGCTGGTACGTGTGGTGCTCGGTCTGGTGACGCCGACCGAGGGTTTGATCCATCGTGAGAAAAACCTGCGCATCGGCTACGTACCGCAAAAACTGCATCTTGATGCCACTATGCCGCTGACGGTCAGCCGCTTTATGCGCCTGCGTCCGGGAACGCGCAAGCAGGATATTATGCCGGCGCTACAGCGTGTTCAGGCCGGGCACCTGATCGATGCGCCGATGCAAAAGCTGTCCGGCGGCGAGACCCAGCGCGTGCTGCTGGCGCGCGCCCTACTCAATCAACCGCAGCTGCTGGTGTTGGATGAACCAACGCAGGGTGTCGACGTCAACGGCCAGGTCGCGCTGTATGATCTGATCAACCAACTACGCCAGGAGCTCAATTGCGCGGTATTGATGGTTTCCCACGACTTGCACCTGGTGATGGCAAAAACCGATGAAGTGCTGTGTCTGAATCAGCATATTTGCTGCTCCGGAACCCCGGAAGTGGTCTCAATGCATCCGGAATTTATCTCCATGTTCGGCCCGCGCGGCGCGGAACAATTGGGGATTTATCGTCACCAACATAATCACCGCCACGACCTGCAGGGGCGGATTGTACTGCGTCGGGGAAATGGTCGCTGATGATTGAATTACTGTTGCCCGGCTGGTTGGCCGGCATGATGCTCGCCTGCGCGGCGGGCCCCCTGGGTTCGTTCGTGGTTTGGCGGAGAATGTCCTATTTTGGCGATACGCTGGCCCATGCCTCACTGCTTGGCGTGGCTTTTGGCCTGTTGCTTAACGTCAATCCGTTTTACGCGGTGATCGTGGTTACCCTGCTGCTGGCCGGCGGCCTGGTTTGGCTGGAGAAACGCCCGCACCTGGCGGTCGATACCCTACTCGGTATTATGGCGCACAGCGCGCTATCGCTCGGTCTGGTGGTCGTGAGCCTGATGTCAAACGTTCGCGTTGACCTGATGGCCTACCTGTTTGGCGATCTGTTAGCCGTCACGCCGGAGGATTTAATTTCCATCGCCATCGGCGTGGTGATCGTCATTGCGATTCTGCTCTGGCAGTGGCGCAACCTGTTAGCGATGACCATCAGCCCCGATTTAGCATTTGTTGACGGCGTGAAGTTACAGCGGGTTAAGCTGCTGCTGATGCTGGTCACCGCATTAACTATCGGCGTGGCCATGAAGTTCGTCGGCGCGCTGATCATTACCTCGTTGCTAATCATCCCGGCGGCTACCGCACGCCGCTTTGCCCGGACTCCGGAACAGATGGCAGCCGTAGCCGTTGGCGTGGGCATGCTGGCGGTCACCGGCGGACTCACCTTCTCGGCGTTGTACGACACGCCTGCCGGACCTTCGGTAGTGCTGTGCGCGGCGGTGCTTTTTATTCTCAGTATGACGAAAAAAGCAGCGAGCTGAATCAAGGATATACAGATAATGTCCGGTAGCGCGACGCTACCGGGTTTAATTAGGGCATTTCCGGCGGCGTGATGCCGAAGTGATTCCAGGCGCGCACCGTCGCCATTCGCCCACGCGGCGTCCGCTGCAAGAAACCTTGCTGAATTAAGTACGGCTCCAGCACATCCTCTATCGTTTCCCGCTCTTCGCCGATGGCCGCCGCCAGGTTATCGAGGCCAACCGGCCCGCCGAAGAATTTATCGATCACCGCCAGCAGCAGCTTGCGGTCCATATAGTCAAATCCTTCGGCATCAACATTGAGCATATCCAGCGCCTGAGCGGCAATATCAGCAGAAATGGTGCCGTCGTGGCGTACTTCAGCAAAATCGCGAACCCGGCGCAGCAGGCGGTTAGCGATACGCGGCGTACCGCGTGCGCGACGCGCCACTTCCAGCGCGCCTTCATCGCTCATTTCCAGCCCCATATGGCGGGCGCTGCGGCCAACGATATGCTGCAGATCGGGCACCTGATAGAACTCGAGTCGCTGGACGATACCGAAACGGTCGCGCAGCGGCGACGTCAATGACCCGGCGCGGGTGGTGGCGCCAATCAAGGTAAACGGCGGCAGATCGATTTTGATCGAGCGCGCGGCCGGACCTTCGCCGATCATAATATCCAGCTGATAATCTTCCATCGCCGGATACAGGACTTCCTCGACGACCGGCGAAAGGCGATGGATTTCATCAATAAACAGGACGTCATGCGGTTCGAGATTGGTCAGCATCGCAGCTAAATCGCCGGCTTTTTCCAGTACCGGGCCGGAGGTGGTGCGTAAATTGACGCCCATCTCGTTGGCGACGATGTTGGCCAGGGTGGTTTTCCCCAGCCCCGGCGGGCCAAAAATTAACAGGTGATCGAGCGCATCACCGCGCAGTTTCGCCGCCTGGATAAAAATCTCCATCTGCGAACGCACCTGCGGCTGGCCGACGTACTCTGCAAGTAATTTGGGGCGGATAGCGCGGTCAGCGGCCTCTTCAAAACCGACGCTGTCGCCTGATACCAGCCGATCTGCTTCAATCATCCTTTACCTCACAGCGCCGCGCGCAGCGCTTCGCGGATTAGCGTTTCACTGTTGGCGTCCGGACGGGCGATTTTGCTCACCATC
Source organism: uncultured Klebsiella sp. (assembly GCA_902490055.1). Taxonomy (GTDB): domain Bacteria; phylum Pseudomonadota; class Gammaproteobacteria; order Enterobacterales; family Enterobacteriaceae; genus Klebsiella. The sequence goes on from CABUCP010000418.1 coordinate 3,030, forward strand.
CGGCTGGCCTCTTGCGGTTTATAGCCCAGCGCCACGAGTGCGGCAACCGCTTCCTGTTCCGCATCGTCGGCAGTTGGACCTGCCGGCGAAGTCAGCACCAGATCGGCTGCTGGAGTAAACAGGTCGCCGTGCAGGCCTTTGAAGCGATCTTTCATCTCGACGATCAAACGCTCGGCGGTTTTCTTACCAATACCCGGCAGTTTCACCAGCGAGGCGACTTCTTCACGTTCCACCGCATTCACAAACTGCTGCGCCGACATGCCGGAAAGGATCGCCAGCGCCAGCTTCGGCCCGACGCCGTTGGTTTTGATAAGCTCTTTAAACAGCGTGCGTTCCTGCTTGTTATTAAAGCCGTACAGTAACTGCGCGTCTTCACGCACCACAAAATGGGTGAAGACAATCGCTTCCTGGCCGGCTTCCGGTAGCTCATAGAAGCAGGTCATCGGCATATGGACTTCGTAACCTACGCCCCCGGTTTCCAGTAATACCAGCGGGGGTTGCTTTTCGAGAATGATGCCTCTGAGTCTGCCTATCACGTAGCGCTCCTGAATAAAGG
>CABUCP010000419.1 GCA_902490055.1 uncultured Klebsiella sp.
AATTGTCATATTGAGAAGAAAAGTATGAACCACACCACATTACAGATCTTCAAACTGGTGGCCGAAACCCAGAGCGTAACCCGGGCGGCGAAACAGCTTGGCCGCGCGCAATCCAATATCACAACCCGTATTCAGCAACTGGAGGTGGAGCTTGGCGTCGAGCTGTTCGTTCGCGGTAATAAGAAGATGCTGCTGTCGCCCGCCGGGCAGAATTTTCTCAGCTATGCCCGGCGGATCTTAAGCCTGGCCGAAGAGGCCAAACAGGCACTGCACCCGGCCCGCCCCGGCGGCAGCTTGAAATTGGGCGCCATGGAAGCCTGCGCCGCCAGCCGCCTCCCCGCCGTGTTGCCGCTATTTCATCAACGCTGCCCGGATGTCGACCTGACATTACGCACTATGCCAACCCGCCAGCTCACCGAATGGGTCGAAAACGCCACTCTCGACTGCGCGCTGGTGTGTCTCCCCAGCGATGCCAACGGCAGCCTTTTGTGCCCGGATGCGATTGAATATCTTCCGCTGTTCGTCGAACAGCTGGTTCTGGTGACGCCGTCTGCGCAAGATGACTTCCGTTTTGCCGCGTTCCCGACCGGTTGTTCCTATCGCCAGCGCGGCGTCGATTTTCTCCGGCAGACGGGGAAAGGCGTGGACGTTGCCGACGTTAGCTCGTATCACGCGATGATCGCTAACGTCGCCACCGGCCGCTACGCCTGCCTGATGCCAGCCAGCGTGTTATCACTGTTGACGCTACCCGCCGGCTGCGATACGCAAATCGTCGCCGAGGCCGCCACCCAGCTCATCTGGCGCCGTGGTTATGTATCACCTACCCTCGATGCCCTGCGCCAGCTGCTGGTCGAAATTTATCAATCCTGACGACGTTTCCCGCCGATGGCCGCCAGCGCGGCCGCGAGCAGCAACACGCCGCAGGCTGTCAGCAACGAAGGGTTAAACGATCCCGTCGCTTCATATAGGCCGTCGGCGACCAGCGGCCCGATTATTTGCCCCACGCCGTAGGTCGCCGTTAACGCCGCGATCATGTTAAATTTCACCAGCGGATTGAGCCGTTTCCCTTCCGATAATGCGATGGTTACCGTACCGAGGAACGTTGCCCCGACCAACAGCGCGCTGAGCAGGCAGAAAAGTAATGAGTGGCTCCACGCCGGGAGCGCCACGCCAAAGGCCTGCAAAATAAGGTTGCTGCAAAATGCGCGCTGATAGCCAATTTTCAATACCATTTTATGCCAGATAAAGCATGATGGCACCGCCGCTAGCCCGAAAATAGCCCACAGGTGTACCGGGTCGATACCAGAAAGCGACCCGGTCAGAAATAGCGGTAAATAAGTCGCGGTGATGATGTAGCCAAACCCCGCCAGACCATAAATCAGCAGTAATTTCATCGCGTCGCCCGGTCGCCCGCCGCCGCTTTGCATCTGCGATGGCGACGTGCCGTTTAAGGCAATCAACGCATCGGCGGGGCTTAACAGCCCGCGCAACGCGCAGAAAAACAGCGCCGTCGCGCTGATGGCGCACAGCAGCCAAATTTGCTGGCTGGTTAGCGCCAGCGCCTTACCGGCAGCAATAAACTCCGCCGACAAAAATATCCCCATCCCGACGCCGGCAAACAGCACCGGCGCGCCGTTGTGATGTTTCATATGCTGCAGCAGCCACAGCGAGGCGGAGATCAGCGTCACCGCGCTGAGTACCCCGGCAATGCCGCGTACGATAATCAACGCCAGCGGCGAACGTAACCACGCCAGCAGCGCCAGGCACAACAGCGTAAGCACGACGGAGACAATATTCATTCGCGTGGCGTATTCCGGTTTTGCCTTCGCCAGCAGCAGCGCGCCAAGCAGGTAGCCGGCATAGTTAGCCGAGGCGGCCAGATTTCCCTGACGCAACGTCAGGATTTGATCGCTAAGCATCACCGGTAGAATGCCGGTGAAAGCGAAACGGCCATATCCCATACCGATCATCAACACAACCGACCCCGCCAGCGCCAGTAAAAACGCTTTTACTTCCGGCCTGAATTGCCCCATCTCCGCACCTCGCACCATTTAATCTCAAAAAGAGAATTTAATTATATTATAATTCTCTTTTTATTATGTGTTGAATTCTCCCCGCGGGCAAGCCGCCGTGATAACGTAGAGAGTAAAGGCCATCGTCGAAAGATACTTCGCTTAAGAGCGAAACATGGTAGGCAGTGCGGGCGAGCGTTAGACGCCAAATTCGATAATCGGTCTTATCGTCGCGAGCGCGGCGCTGAGTTTATCAAGCTCAGGTGATGCAAGCGCCAGACGCAGTGCGTGAGGCGCATCGCGCCCTACGCTGTAAGGCTCAGCGGTAGAAATAGAGATGCCCAGTGAAAGGAGTTGATGTACGACGCGATCGGCGCGGATCTCTTCTCCCAGCGGGAGCCAAAGAAAATAGCTGCTTTTATGACCAATTATCGGTATACCTGCCAGCGCCCGGCGCGCAATAGCCTGCCGCCGCCGCGCATCTTCACGCTTCATGGTTTCAAGGCGTTCCAGCGTCCCGTCCTGGATCCAGCCGCAAACCAGACTGGTCATTAACGCCGGCGTATTCCAACTGGTGGCGCGGATAACCCGCTCAATCCTCGGCATCAGCGCTTCGCTACACGCTATCGCGCCGACTCGCAGCCCGGTGGCGATATTTTTCGAAAATCCGCAGACGTATACCGTGCGCTCCGGCGCCAACGCCATCAGCGGCGATGGCGCGCGCTCAACAAGCCAGGCGTAGGCGGCATCTTCAATCATCAACAAATCAAACTGCCGCGCGATATCGATTAACTCGAGGCGCTGCGCCAGGTTTAGCACCCAGCCAAGCGGATTATGCAACGTCGGCATAGTGTATAGCGCTTTCACCCGGCGGGTGCGGCACAGCTCGCGCAGCATCGCAAGATCCGGCCCCTGCGCGCTGTGGACAATGGCGACCAGCTCAAGCTGATACAGCTCGGCCAGGGCGCGAAACCCTGGATACGTCAGGGCATCCACCGCCACCACATCACCCGGGCGGAGCAACGCGCCGAGCGCCACCGCCAGGCCATGCTGCGCGCCGCTGACAATCGCTATCTGTCCAGGCCCAGTATTAATACCCTGCTTGCGCAGATGATTGGCGATGATTTCCCGTTCGCTCATTCTCCCGGCGTGTGGTTGATAGCGCAACAGCGCTTCGAGATCGCCTGCGGTGGTCAGTCTTTTTAACGCCTCGCGCAGCAGTTCGGTCTGTTCCGGCAGCGACGGCGAGTTGAAATTAAGATCCACCACGTCGGGAGCCATCGCCTGCTGGTCAATGCCCAGACCCGGCGGCAGCGCCAACTCGCGCACAAAGGTGCCGCGTCCCGTTTCACCACTCACCAGCCCCATCAGCTCAAGCTCGCTGTAGACACGGGTCGCGGTAGCGAGCGAGATCCCCTGCTCGGCGGCCAGCCGCCGGTGTGTCGGTAGCTGAGTACCCGCCGCCAGCGCACCGCTACGGATCGCCGCAGCATACCGATCAACCAGCGCTTTGTAGCGGTTTTTCATCGCATTGTATCCATGACAATAATTTG
>CABUCP010000420.1 GCA_902490055.1 uncultured Klebsiella sp.
TTTTATTAACTTCCAGTGTTTTGGTTATAGCAATTCTGATATTTGAAAGGAACCTGTTGCGGGAAATAGGCACAGATAGCCGCTAATTGCGCACAGGTTTCAGGAAGGTGTTTTGACCCTCTTCCGCGAGGGAAGAGGGGGAAGGAAAATGGCTACGGCGTAAGGGGAGCCGGAACCGGCGCGGCGGGCGCGTTGCTGACCTCGCCGTTGCGCATCACCTGCGCCGCCTGCTGCTTATCCATATTGGTGGCGCTGAGCTGGCCATTGACGCTGGGCTTCAGCGGCGCGTTGGCCTGTACGCTAGCGTTCGCCGTTAGCTGGAAATTACCGTCGCCGCTAATGGGCAGCGCCGGCCACCCCCAGGCCTGCAGAATATTGAGCGGCACGCCGCGGCCGTTGAAGCTCAGGTTGACCTGGCGCTGCGGCAGCTGCGAGACCGCGGCGGTGGCCTGCAGAATGCCGCGCTCGGTAAAGGCGCTCAGTTCGCCGATGTTGACGGTTGAGGCGTTCGCATTCAGTTTCAGCGACGGGCGGCGCACGTCGATGCGGTTGAAGGTCGCGGCGGCGGCATTTAACGTTGCGCTGCCGTTCCAGACTCCCCACTGGCCCGCCTTCAGCAGCTGTAGCTCGCCACCGTAGCCGTCCAGCGCGGTGATCTGCCACGGGAATGCCGGGTCGATATCGATGATCAGATTGCGGCTGGCGCTGAATTTCTTCAGCGTCAGGCTTTGCAGCCAGCCCGGCATCGGCTCCATCCACAGTTGTTTCCAGTTGGCCGGGAGAGTGTACTCCAGCCCGGCAAAGGCGGTGTCGTCGAGCACCAGCGCGTTACCGGCGCGCAGCCAGTTGCCGGAGGTTCGCACCATGCCGCCTTCCCAGCGGGAACTGAACTGGCGCAGGGCGATCCCCTGTGGCGAGAATTCGGCGTTGACGATGGGGTCGAGGAAATTCAGCGAACCATAGATAAATTCGCTGGCGTTCATCGATAACGTGCCGTCGTCGCTCTGCCAGCCGTTGTGGCTGAGCGTCAGATTGCGCAAGTTAAGGTCGAGGTCGGTAACCGCCCAGCCCGGCCCTTGTAAACGCGCATCGGTCACATCCAGACGACCAATTCGCAGCGACGGAACGGAAGTGAGCGGCGCGAAGAACTCGTCCAGTGGTTTGGTGCTTTGCAAGCGGATTTCATTGAGGCGCAGGTTATCAACCAGCCAGCTGCCGTCGGCGAGGCGTTTGGCGTTGCCGGTCAACGTGCCGCGCGCGATATCGGCCCCAAGAGTGCTGAGAGTCACCTCGCCGTTGTCAATTGCGCCCTGGATCAGCACGTTGCTGGCTTCGACGCCGTTGAGATTCATCGAGCCGGCGCTCATCTGAATTTGCGCTTTTCTGCCCAGCACATCGCCCGCTTCCGGCTGCCACGGTATCACGCCGCCGGTAACGCGCTGCGCGCTCAGGTTCCACTCGCTATCCGGGCTATTAAAGGCCATATCGTGCAGCTGCAGGCGGTCGGCGGCAAACGGCATCGGGGCGGAGGCCGGAGAAAGATTCAGCGTACCGTCGCTGAGGACGATTTCATCGGCGTGCAGCGGATCGCTGAACTGGCGGGTGCTAAAACCGATATCCACCGTTTTGGCGACCAGCGTCGGTGGCTTGCCATCGCGGCCAAAGGTGACGTTTTGCAGCTGCAGATGCAGCGGGGAAGAGAAGTCATGCGCCATCTTATCGAAGGCGATTTTCCAGCCGGTGTCTTCGCTTAACCAGCGACTAGCCTGATGTGCGCCCCAGCGGGTTTGCAGCGCAAAGTAAGCCGCAATAATGACGACCAGCAGGGCGATCAGCAGCCAGAGAATCAGCTTTCCAAGAAATTTCATGATCTTCCATCCTGACGAGTACACATCACCGTGTTATGCACGATTTATGCGCAATCCTCAAGGCGGGAATAGTGAAATGAGATGAAGTGAGGTGAAGAGATGTTACAGACGTTACGCTCCCCGGCCGCCGTAGCGATACCGGGGAGCATAATATCAATGGCTTAGTTCTTCTCTGGCGGGAAAATTAAATTCAGAACAATCGCCGTGATACCACCGGCGGCGATACCGGAGGAGAGCAGGTTTTTCAGCCAGTCCGGGGCGAACTGCAGGATCAGCGGCTGCTGCGAAACGCCCAGTCCGACCGCCAGCGACAGGGCGATAATCAGGATCGCGCGGCGGTTCAGCGGCTCGCGGGAGACGATGCGTACCCCGGAAGCGGCGATCGTCCCGAACATTACCAGCGTTGCGCCGCCGAGTACCGGTTCAGGAATATGCTGCACAAAGCCACTCACCGCCGGGAACAGGCCGAGCACAATCAGCATCAGCGCGACGACAAAGCCCACATAGCGGCTGGCGACGCCGGTCAGCTGGATCACGCCGTTGTTCTGGCCGAAGCAGGAGTTCGGGAAGGTGTTGAAGACCGCGGAGACAAACGAGTTCAGGCCGTTCGCCAGTACGCCGCCTTTCAGGCGCTTCATATACAGCGGGCCAGAGACCGGCTGCTCGGAAACGTCAGAGGTGGCGGTGATGTCGCCGATGGTTTCCAGCGAGGTGATCATAAAGACCAGCATCAGCGGCAGCAACAGGCTCCAGTCGATACCCAGGCCGTAGTAGAGCGGCGTAGGGATAGTGATCAGGCTGCTGTTGGTCGGCGCGGTATTGGTCGGCAGCATATCGAGGAACCATGCCGCCAGATAACCGGCGGCCATGGCGATCACCAGCGAGGCGATACGCAGATACGGGTTACGCTGGCGGTTGAGCAGAATAATCAGCGCCAGCACAATGCCCGCCAGCAGCAGGTTTTTCGGCGCGCCGAAGGTGTGGTCAGCCATTGCCGCATAGCCGCCGCCGATAGAGGTCAGCCCGACCTGAATCAGCGACAGGCCGATAATCATCACCACTACGCCTGAGACCAGCGGGGTAATGATGCGACGAGCGAGATGCAGGATCCTTGAGAGAACCATCTCGGTGCAGCTGGCCAGCATCAAGGTGCCGAACAGCGCGGCCATCATCGTCGGGACGTCGGCGCCGCCGGTTTTCAGCGCGGTGCCGCCCATGATCAGCGGTGCGACGAAGTTGAAGCTGGTGCCCTGGATGGAGAGCAGCCCGGAACCGACCGGTCCCCAGGCTTTAATCTGGATAATGGATGCCACGCCGGAGGCGAACAGCGACATGCTGATGATGTGTTGCGTATCTTCGGCCGGGAGACCGAGCGCCTGACAGATGAGCAGCGCCGGGGTGATGACCGCGACAAACATCGCCAGCAGGTGCTGGAACGCGGCGAATAGCGTTTGCGGTAGCGGCGGGCGGTCTTCGAGGCGATAGATTAATTCGCTGGCTGGTTTATGCGCAACCGGTTGCGCATTTGCTGACTCTGCGGTCTTAACGGACATCACAAACAATCCCAAGGTGGCAAAGCGGGAATTTTATCGGACTGTAGACTAAAAGCAAACGTTTGCCAGCGTTTGGGGTAAAAAATATCCGCTGTGAATACATGTAACA
>CABUCP010000421.1 GCA_902490055.1 uncultured Klebsiella sp.
CGGGATGAAACAAATTACGTAGCTGCTCCCATTCAGCCAAATCACGATGGATCCAGCCGTTAAGCAAATCGTTAAGCTGCTGGCGGTCGTGGTCTTGATTTTGCATGGTGCTTCTCCTGTTCAGTGATGGCAACAGTGTGCTGGCGATGAATGATTAACTCAATTATATTAATACTATCGATTAATCATTTTTACTGATTTATAAAGAGAAGCATGGACTTACGTCATTTACGCTATTTTTTAGCCGTCGCCGAGGAAGCGCATTTTGGTCGAGCGGCAGAACGACTGCACATCGTACAGCCGGCGCTCAGCATGCAGATTAAGGCGCTGGAGGCCGAGCTAGGCGGCCCGTTGTTTATCCGCACCAGCCGCCGGGTTGAGCTTACCGAAGCGGGAAAACTGCTGTTAACCGAGGCTAAACGCACGCTCGAGCAGGTTGACCACACCCGCCAGGTTGTGGCGCGCGCGCTGCGCGGCGAAACGGGGCGCGTTCGCGTTGGCTTCGCCGGCAATGCTATCTTTAGCGGTCAGTTGATTGCGGACCTGCGCCACTTTCATCAACGCTATCCCGATGCCGAACTGGTGATTGAAGAGGTCGCCGCTCAGCGGCAGGCAGAGGCCATTTTAAGCGGTCATCTCGATATCGGTTACGCCCCCGATAACAGCAATCTGATGCATCCAGAACTACAGATACAGCCGCTGGGGAGGTGGGATATGCTGGTCGCCCTCCCGGATGAACATCCGCTGGCAGCCAATGCTCACTTGTCACTGGAGATGCTGGCGGGCGAACCGCTGGTTTTGTATGAAGCGCATGATGTTCATGAACGCCTCTATATGTTTCTTAACCGAAAACTTGGCGACAGGCTTCATGTTGCCCATCGTTCTGCCAGCACGCTTAGCGTACTGGCGCATGCGGCAACCGGACTTGGGCTAGCATTAATCCCTGCCCCGTTACAACAAATTCAGCTTCCAGGAATGTGTTACCGCCAGCTTAATGAACCCGAACTGTTCGCCAACCTGGTGCTTATTCATCGTATCCAGGAGAGCAATCAAGCGGTGAATGCCTTTATCGCTGCCGCTCATCGTCCTGCTCCCTGATACGCACCACCAGAGCTCCGAGCAGCGCCAGATCCGCCAGCACCGCCAGTGCGTAGGCGAAGCCGCTCTCTCCCGGCCCGGCATAATGGGCCGTTAACAGCACCGCCGCGGTAACGCCGATGATGCTTGCCGCTATCGCGCTCTTCGCCGCCATCCCCGGCAGCCCCCTCTCTATTCCGCTGTTGCGCCAGGCGATACCAAGCCCCAGCGCGCCGACCACCGTCCCCGGCAGCAGCGCGGCCCAGTAATAGAAGCCGTTCCACGCGATCAACGTCAATAACCAACCAACCGCCGACAACAAAAATGCACACCGCGACAGCAGCAGACGATGGCAGGCCGGCCACGACTGCCAGCGAGCAATCGCGCTGCCAGCGGCAAAAGCCCCCAACAGCGCCAGCAGCAACGCCAAACTAGCGATAGCGCCGATAATGGCGAAAACGCTCAATAGCAGCGCGCCTGCCGCGAACAGGCTGCTTAGCGCGATAGCTTGCGCACGCGGTTCAGCGCAGGATGGCGCTACCGCAGCATGCGGGTGTAGGCAAATACTCATTTTTCACTCCTGACATTCTCAAGCGATGATGAATTAAATTCAGCGCTTATTTCACATATCAGTAGACTACCGCCTGTATAATTACCCACACAAACGCATAGATTTCAGCCATAGATGAGAAAAACTCAGCCATGAGAAAAACCCGCCTTCCGCCGCTGGGCGCGCTGCGCGCCTTTCATGCCGTCGCTCACTGCCGCAGCTTCAAACAGGCTGCCGACATGCTCGGCGTAAGCGCCACGGCGGTCAGTCACCAAATCAAGTTGCTGGAATCCGTGCTGGAGTGCCGGGTCTGCGAACGTAGCGCTCAGGGGGTCAGCCTCACCGCCAGTGGCGACATTCTCTATGCTGGAACCCAGCGCGCCTTTAGCGCGCTGGAAGAAGCTACCGCGCAAATTGTCCGCTCCCACCTGCCGCCGTCGCTCACCGTCACCACCACTTCAAACTTCCTGACCCATTGGCTGGTACCGCGACTGGCGGAGTTTAAAACGGAATTTCCCGCCATCGACCTGCGACTGCATACCAGCGTCGAGCGGGTAGATCTCAACCAGCGTAGCGTGGATGTCGCTATTCGTTATCGCGAAACGCCTGAGCGCGATCTGCACTGTACTCTGTTGCATGAAGATCGCTTTATCGTCGTCGCCAGCCCGGCGTTGGCCATCACGCAGCTGGAGGATTTACATCACGCGACCCTGTTTCACGTTGAACATCGTCACGTTCCGGCAGATTCGCCAAGCTGGGAGAACTGGCAGCGCCGCTTCGGGCCGCCGGGGCTGAATATTGATGCCGGATTAACCTTCAGCGATGAGACGCACGCACTACAGGCGGCGGTGGCGGGACAAGGCGTGGTGATTGCCAGCGAACTGCTGGCGCGCGATTTATTGCAGCGTGGAGTATTATCAGCGCCATTTGAGATGTCATTACCCGGCGCGAATTATTATCTGGCGGCAACGCAGGAGATGGCGCAGCGTGCCGACATCAGCGCGTTACGCGACTGGCTGCTATGGCAGATGGCGCTTCGTTAAGAACGGACATGCCAGGCAGCTACCGGGCGGTATCTGCCTGGCGGCGTGTTACCAGCCGCAGACGTTGGTCTCTTCGTCAGACTCGTAGCCACGTACGATGTTAATCAGCTCTTTCACCGCATCGGCGGCATTCAGCGGATCCTGCAGCGCGTCGATTGAAGCAAAATCTTTATCTACCGATACGCCGTTATTATTGTTAGTCACCATCAGGCTGAACCCTTTGCCTTGCGCGTTATCGGCAGAAAGGCCACGGAGCAATTCCGCTACCGCCTGGACTGCCATATCCGGGACATAAAGCGCCATCGGTTTCAGATAAACTTTCTCTTGTTTTTCATTATTGTTGATGATCGCTAATGAATAACCTTTATTTTCACTGTTCATAGGCCCAGTTTATCCCTCTATCAGAATTTTAGGATCGACATAAAAATCCACATTGAATACGGTGTCTTCAGTTAATGCCTCAATGCAGTGCCATTTTTCCGGAGGGAAGACGCCAAACTGCCCTGCTTCGATAGTCATGGTTTCAACAGGATCGGGGCTCGTCTCATCCGCATAACCATAATAGCGTATTGCGCCCTGCATCACCGACAAACGCGGATACACGCCCTGCCGCGTTCCGGCATCGAGATGGCGCTTCCAGATAGATGCGGGTGCGGTCTCTTTGGTCCACATCGGGGTGGAGCGCGTTTGTACGTAATGAGTTGGTATAATGATTCGCTGCATGATTTGGCCTCTCTTTCCGCACCGCTGAGCGCGGCCGGGAACGGGTAAATATGTTGCATATGATATACCCCATTTAATCACTACGGGTATTATTTTTTAAATCTATTTTTAAATACCCCTATTTATACC
>CABUCP010000422.1 GCA_902490055.1 uncultured Klebsiella sp.
TGAATGGCAGCAACGATTCGAAAACTGGCTAAATACACATCACGCGCAGGAAGATGCCGCTCATGATATCTCGCACTTCCGCCGCGTGTGGGGCACCGCGCAACAACTGGTCGGCGAGAGCGGCGCTGACCTGTTGGTCATTCTGACGGCCTGCTATTTTCACGATATCGTCAGCCTGGCGAAAAATCATCCCGACCGTAGCCGTTCGTCGCAGATGGCGGCGGATAAGACCCGAACCATCCTGCAAACCGATTTCCCCGACTTTCCTGCTGAACGTTATCCTGCCGTCATGCACGCCATTGCAGCGCATAGTTTCAGTGCGGCAATCGTCGCGGAAAGCGAAGAGGCGAAAATCGTCCAGGATGCCGATCGTCTGGAAGCGCTGGGGGCGATTGGCCTGGCGCGTGTTTTTGCCGTTTCCGGGGCGCTCAACAATCTCTTATTTGATGCCGAAGATCCCTTTGCCGATCGGCGTGAACTCAATGACAAACAATACGCTCTCGATCATTTCCAGAGCAAACTGCTGCGCCTGCCTGAAACGATGAAAACGGAGCGGGGGAGAGCGATGGCGGTGCACAATGCCCGTTTTCTGGTGCAATTTATGGCTAAGCTGAGTGCTGAACTGCGTGGCGATCCGCTGTCGTTGGATGAAGCCGTTTTACGCCGCTTTGCGCCTGTGGTTTGAATCCGTTGAGTCTATTTGTGGTACTCTCTGCAAAAATTGTCCGCGCTGGTTGAGGTTATGCCGCAAAATTTATTAAAGGAAAGCGCTCTGTCTGAGCCATCAGGGGAACATGCGCAGGCGTTATTGCGCCAGCTGATGACGATTTATGATGTCAAAACGCTGGTGGCGCAACTGGTGGCGGTTGGCGACCAGCACTGGAGCCCGGCCATACTCAAACGTGTGGCGACGGTGGAGCGTGCGGCGGGCCGCCTGACGGTTACGGAGTGCGCCCATCTGGCCAGTTTACTGCCGACGCCGCCGGCCCATCATCCGGACTATGCGTTTCGTTTTATCGATCTCTTTGCCGGGATCGGCGGCATTCGTCATGGTTTCGAAGCTATAGGCGGGCAGTGTGTTTTTACCAGCGAATGGAATAAACATGCCGTGCGTACCTACAAGGCCAACTGGTATTGCGATCCCCATCAGCACCGTTTTAACGCCGATATCCGCGATGTCACTCTCAGCCATCGCGCCGACGTTAGCGATGAACAAGCCGCGCAGCATATCCGCGAAGCGATACCGCAGCATGATGTGCTGCTGGCGGGCTTCCCCTGCCAGCCCTTTTCCCTTGCCGGCGTCTCCAAGAAAAATGCCATGGGTCGCGCCCACGGTTTTGCCTGCGAGACCCAGGGCACGTTGTTCTTTGACGTTGTCAGAATTATCGCCGCTCGCCGTCCGCCGATATTCGTGCTGGAAAACGTTAAAAACCTCAAAAGCCACGATAAAGGAAGAACCTTCCGCATTATCATGCAAACCCTGGATGAGCTGGGTTACGAAGTGGCTGATGCCGACCATCTCGGCGCAGACGATCCCAAAGTGATTGATGGTCGTCATTTTCTGCCACAGCACCGTGAACGTATTGTGCTGGTTGGTTTCCGTCGCGACCTGGCGCTGCATGATGGTTTTACGTTGCGTGATATCACCCAGCTGTATCCCCCGCAGCGGCCAACCTTCGGCGAACTGCTGGATCCCACGGTTGATGCCAAATTTATTCTCACGCCGGTACTATGGAAATATCTCTATCGCTATGCGCGCAAACACCAGGAGCGCGGCAACGGTTTTGGCTACGGTTTAGTTGATCCGACGAATCCGCACAGCGTGGCGCGGACGTTATCGGCGCGTTACTACAAGGACGGCGCCGAGATCCTTATCGATCGCGGTTGGGATAAGCCGCTTGGCGAAAAGCATTTTGACGATCCGCAGAATCAGCTACGCCGCCCGCGGCGCTTAACGCCGCGCGAATGTGCCCGCTTGATGGGCTTCGAAGCGCCAGGTGAACATCGTTTCCGTATTCCGGTTTCTGATACTCAGGCCTATCGCCAGTTCGGTAATTCGGTGGTGGTGCCGGTGTTCGCCGCGGTGGCGAAACTATTGGCGCCGCGTATTGCTGAGGCGGTCGCTCGACGTGATGCCGGAGAAAGCGATGGCGGACGTTCACGATAAGGCTACGCGCAGTAAAAATATGCGCGCTATCGCCACCCACGATACCGCCATTGAGAAGCGGCTGGCGGCGCTGCTGACCCAGTCTGGTTTTGCTTTTACCGTTCAGGAAGCCTCGCTGCCCGGACGGCCAGATTTTCTGCTGCGTGACTACCGCTGCGTTATCTTTACCCACGGTTGTTTCTGGCATCATCACCACTGCTATCTGTTTAAAGTGCCAGCGACGCGGACCGATTTTTGGCTGCAAAAAATCGGCGCCAATGTTCGGCGCGATCGCCGCGACATGGCGCGACTGCGTGAACAGGGCTGGCGAGTGCTGCTGGTTTGGGAGTGTGCGCTCCGTGGGCGACAGAAGCTTAGCGATGAGGCGCTACGAGAGCGCCTGGAAGAGTGGATCTGCGGTGGTGGCGATTGCGCGCAGATTGACACCCAGGGTATCAGTTTTTTCAATCCGACTGACAGCGCGTCACCGCTGGACGAGCAGGGAAAAGATATTTCCCCAACGTCACTAATACCACCGCGAAAATAATTACCGCCAGCGCCAGCCATTCGATCGGCGATAAGCTTTCACCAGCGAACCCGGTCCCCAACAGTACGGCGACGACCGGGTTTACGTAGGCGTAGCTGGTGGCCACGGCAGGCGTCACGTTGCGAATCAGATACATATAGGCGTTAATGGCGATAAGTGAACCAAAAATCGCCAGATAGGCAACGGCAAAAATACCTGACCAGGACGGCATTTGCGTGAGCTTTTCACCTGAGAGCCATGATGCCGCAGACAGCACGATCCCCGCCGCCAGCATTTCAATGGCCCCGGCCATCATCCCGGTTGGTAATTCAATACGCGAACCGTAAACGGAACCGAAGGCCCAGCTTAAAGAGCCAATCAGGATCAGCAAGGCGCCCCACGGATTGCCGCTCAGGTTGCCGCCGCTATTGAGCATCACAATACCAGCCAGACCAATCGCGATACCTAACCACTCCAGCTTACGTGTGGCGATGCCAAAAAAGCGGCTGAAGCAGAGGGTAAATAGCGGCACGGTGGCGACCATCACCGCAGCGATACCTGACGGAACATGCTGATGCTCGGCGAGGGTCACGAAGCCATTACCAACGGCCAGCAGCAGGACGCCGATTAGCGCGGCATTAAGCAGGGGGCGGCGGGCAGGGAGTTTATGCCCGGTAGCGAAAAGATACAGAAGCAGCACGCCGCCGGCGGAGAGGAAGCGGATCCCGGCCATCATCAACGGCGGCCAGCTGGCGACGCCAATGGCAATGGCAAAATAGGTCGAACCCCAGATGATATACAGCGCGAAAAGCGCCCCGATAAGGGGTAAAAGCTGACGGGT
>CABUCP010000423.1 GCA_902490055.1 uncultured Klebsiella sp.
TGATTACCACCATTATCACCACCACCATTACCACAGGTAACGGTGCGGGCTGACGCGTACAGGAAACAACAGAAAAAAGCCCGCACCTAAACAGTGCGGGCTTTTTTTTTGACAAGAGATCAAGGGGTAAGAACCATGCGAGTGTTGAAGTTCGGCGGTACATCAGTGGCAAATGCGGAGCGCTTTCTGCGGGTTGCCGATATTCTGGAGAGCAATGCCAGGCAGGGGCAGGTTGCCACCGTGCTATCTGCCCCGGCGAAAATCACCAACCATCTGGTCGCAATGATTGAAAAAACCATTAGCGGCCAGGACGCTCTTACCAATATCGCCGATGCCGAACGCATCTTTGCCGACCTTCTGCAGGGGTTGGCCGACATTCAGCCTGGCTTCCCGCTCGCACAACTGAAAACCTCCGTAGACCAGGAGTTTGCGCAGATCAAACACGTCCTGCATGGCATTAGCCTGCTGGGGCAGTGTCCGGACGGGGTCAACGCCTCGTTGATCTGCCGCGGTGAAAAGCTCTCTATCGCTATTATGGCGGGGCTGCTGGAAGCGCGCGGCCACAAGGTAAGCGTAATTAACCCGGTCGAAAAACTGCTGGCCGTCGGCCACTACCTTGAATCTACTGTCGATATTGCTGAATCCACTCGTCGCATCGCCGCCAGCCAGATCCCGGCTGACCATATGGTATTGATGGCGGGCTTTACCGCCGGCAATGAGAAGGGCGAACTGGTGGTGCTGGGCCGTAACGGCTCCGACTACTCCGCCGCCGTGTTGGCCGCCTGTTTACGCGCCGACTGCTGCGAAATCTGGACCGACGTCGACGGCGTTTATACCTGCGACCCGCGCCAGGTACCGGATGCGCGCCTGCTGAAATCAATGTCCTACCAGGAAGCGATGGAGCTTTCCTACTTCGGCGCCAAGGTGCTGCACCCGCGCACCATCGCGCCTATCGCCCAGTTCCAGATCCCGTGCCTGATTAAAAATACCGGCAACCCGCAGGCGCCGGGCACGCTTATCGGCGCCAGCCTGGATGAAGACGGCATGCCGGTTAAAGGGATCTCCAATCTCAACAATATGGCGATGTTCAACGTTTCCGGACCGGGAATGAAGGGCATGGTCGGCATGGCGGCGCGCGTCTTCGCCACCATGTCCCGCGCCGGCATCTCCGTGGTATTGATTACCCAATCTTCTTCTGAATACAGCATCAGCTTCTGCGTGCCGCAAAGCGACTGCGCCCGCGCGAAACGGGTGATGGAAGATGAGTTTTATCTCGAACTGAAAGAGGGGTTGCTGGAGCCGCTGTCGATCATGGAACGCCTGGCGATCATCTCCGTCGTTGGCGATGGTATGCGCACGCTGCGCGGCATCTCGGCGAAATTCTTCGCTGCGCTGGCCCGCGCCAATATCAATATCGTGGCGATTGCGCAGGGCTCTTCCGAGCGTTCAATCTCAGTGGTCGTGAGCAATGACGATGCCACTACCGGCGTGCGCGTTACCCACCAGATGCTGTTTAACACCGATCAGGTGATTGAAGTCTTTGTCATCGGCGTCGGCGGCGTCGGCGGCGCGCTAATCGAACAGATTAAGCGTCAGCAGAGCTGGCTGAAGGGCAAACATATCGACCTGCGGGTGTGCGGGGTAGCGAATTCTCAGGCGCTGCTGACCAGCGTGCACGGTTTGAACCTGGAAAACTGGCGCGCCGAACTGGCGGAAGCCAAAGAGGCCTTTAATCTGGGGCGCCTGATTCGTCTGGTGAAAGAATATCATCTGCTGAACCCGGTTATTGTCGACTGTACCTCCAGCCAGGCGGTGGCCGATCAGTATGCTGATTTCCTGCGCGAAGGTTTCCACGTGGTGACGCCGAATAAAAAGGCCAACACCTCTTCGTTGGACTATTACCATCAGCTGCGCCACGCCGCCAGCAGCTCGCGGCGCAAGTTCCTCTATGACACTAACGTCGGCGCGGGCCTGCCGGTCATTGAAAATTTGCAGAACCTGCTTAATGCCGGTGATGAACTGCTGCACTTCTCCGGGATCCTCTCCGGATCGCTGTCGTTTATTTTTGGTAAGCTGGATGAGGGCATGAGCCTCTCCGAGGCCACCAGGTTGGCGCGTGAGATGGGCTATACCGAACCGGATCCGCGTGACGATCTTTCTGGCGTGGACGTGGCGCGTAAGCTGCTGATCCTCGCCCGCGAAACCGGGCGCGAGCTGGAGCTCTCGGATATTATCGTTGAGCCCGCATTGCCAGCCGATTTTGACGCCAGCGGCGATGTCGAAAGCTTTATGGCCCGCCTGCCGACGCTTGACGATCAATTCGCTTCGCGCGTGGCGAAAGCGCGCGATGAAGGGAAAGTCTTACGCTATGTCGGCAACATCGAAGAAGATGGCGTCTGCCGGGTAAAAATTGCTGAAGTGGACGGGAACGATCCGCTGTATAAAGTAAAAAACGGCGAGAACGCGCTGGCGTTTTACAGCCACTATTATCAGCCGCTGCCGCTGGTGCTGCGCGGCTATGGCGCGGGTAACGACGTAACGGCGGCTGGCGTATTCGCCGACCTGCTGCGTACCCTGTCATGGAAGTTAGGAGTTTAAGATGGTTAAAGTATACGCCCCGGCTTCCAGTGCCAATATGAGCGTCGGGTTTGATGTGCTGGGCGCGGCGGTGACGCCGGTGGACGGCACGCTGCTGGGGGATAACGTTTCGGTAGAAGCGGCGGAGCAGTTTAGCCTGCGTAATGTTGGTCGCTTCGCCAGTAAATTGCCGTCGGCGCCGCAGGAAAACATCGTTTATCAATGCTGGGAAGCCTTCTGCCGGGAGATTGGCAAAACGGTCCCGGTGGCGATGACTCTGGAAAAAAATATGCCGATTGGCTCGGGCCTCGGCTCGAGCGCCTGTTCGGTGGTCGCCGCGCTGGTGGCGATGAACGAATACTGCGGCAAACCGCTGAATGAAAACCGGATGCTGGCGCTGATGGGCGAGATGGAAGGGCGCATCTCCGGCAGCATTCACTATGACAACGTGGCGCCGTGCTACCTTGGCGGCATGCAGCTGATGATCGAAGAGAACGGCATCATCAGCCAGCAGATCCCGGGTTTCGATGAATGGCTGTGGGTACTGGCCTATCCAGGTATTAAAGTCTCTACCGCCGAAGCGCGCGCAATCCTGCCGGCTCAGTACCGCCGTCAGGACTGTATCGCTCACGGCCGTCATCTGGCAGGCTTTATTCACGCCTGTTATAGCCGTCAGCCGCAGCTGGCGGCAAAGTTAATGAAAGATGTGATTGCCGAACCGTACCGTACCAAACTGCTGCCGGGCTTCAGCGAAGCGCGTCAGGCGGCAATGGAAATCGGCGCGCAGGCTTGCGGAATTTCCGGCTCCGGCCCGACGTTGTTCGCGTTGTGCGATAAACCGGACACCGCGCAGCGCGTCGCCGACTGGCTGGCCGCGCATTATCTGCAAAATCAGGAAGGCTTCGTTCATATTTGCCGGCTGGACACGGCGGGCG
>CABUCP010000424.1 GCA_902490055.1 uncultured Klebsiella sp.
GACACCATGAATTAAGTCGATGAAATCATCGTCAGTTATGGTTTGTATTATTTTGTTTTTGATTGGTTTTTAATCATCTTCCGCGAACAACCGCTGCTTCATCAATGGCGAATAGAGGTCTACTGGTGATCTACAAATCTATTGCTGACAAACTGCGTCTACGGCTCAATTCTTCTGATTTCAACATTGGCAGCCCGCTACCGGGCGAGAAAAAGCTGGCGCAGGAGTTCAACGTGGCGCGAATGACGATCCGCAAAGCCATCGACCTGCTGGTGGAGAGCGGACTGGTGGTGCGCCGCCATGGTTCCGGCACCTATGTCGCCCGCAAGGACGTTCATCATGAGACCACCAACCTGACCGGGCTGGCGGAGGTTCTACGTCAGCAGGGCAAAGAGGTGGTGAGCCAGGTGCTGGTGTTTGAAGTGATGCCCGCACCGCCGGCTATCGCCAGCCAGCTGCGGATTAAAATTGATGAACGGATCTATTTCTCGCGCCGGGTGCGCTACGTCGACGGGAAGCCGCTGATGCTGGAAGACAGCTATATGCCGGTCAAACTGTTCCGCCATCTGTCGCTGGGTCATCTGGAGGGGTCGAAGTTCGACTATATCGAAAAAGAGTGCGGTATTACCATTAGCGGTAACTATGAAACCCTCACCCCGGTACTGGCGGACAAACAGCTTGCGCGCTCAATGAACGTGCCGGAACAGACGCCGCTGCTACGTATTACGTCACTTTCCTACAGCGACAGCGGCGAATTTCTTAACTATTCGGTGATGTTCCGCAACGCCAGCGAATATCAGGTGGATTACCACCTGCGCCGCGTCCAGGCGCAAAGCCCGCTAGCTCAGCCCCCAGAACAGAACGGCCAGTAGCTGCGGGGTGATAATACGCAAGAACATCACCAGCGGATAAACGGTGGCGTAGGACAGCGCCGCCGCGCCGCTGGTGGCGTGCAGATTGTTGGCGAAGGCCAGCGCCGGCGGATCGGTCATCGAGCCAGCCAGCATCCCGCAGAGCGTCAGGTAGTTCATCTTCGCCAGTATCCGTGCCAGTATGCCCACCGTCAGCAGCGGAATGGCGGTGATGAAAATACCATAAGCAATCCAGCTGAGCCCCTCGCCGTGGAGCAGGGTATCCACAAAATCGCCGCCGGATTTCAGCCCCACGACCGCCAAAAACAGCACGATACCGAGCTCACGCAGCGCCAGGTTGGCGCTCGGCGGCATAAACCAGTACAGCTTGCCGATGCTGCCAATACGCCCGAGGATCAGCGCCATAATCAGCGGCCCGCCGGCAAGCCCCAATTTCAGCGCCGCCGGGAAGCCGGGAATAAACAGCGGAATAGAACCCAGCAGCACCCCGAGACCGATGCCGATAAACACCGGCAGCATCTGCACCTGCTGCAGCTTTTGCTGCGCGTTGCCGAGTTCATTGGCAACCGCATCAATGGCCTGCGGCCGCCCCACGAGATTGAGAATATCGCCAAACTGCAGGCTGGCATGGCTGCTGGCCACCAACTCAACCCCGGCGCGATTAAGCCGCGAGATCACCACGTCATAGCGCTGTTTAAAGTGCAGATCGCGGATTTTCTTCCCTAAGACCTTCTCGTTGGTGACCACCACGCGCTCCACTTTGAGGTCGGTACCGCGGGTAGAAAGCGAAGTCGCCACCTCTTTACCGATCACCAGTTGCGCGTTGTGTAAATCTTCCGGCCGCCCGACCAGGTGCAGCAGATCGCCGTTCTGGATAAGGGTACCCGGCGCCGGTACCATCAGGAGTTCATCGCGCTTCAGCCGCGAGCAGATAATTTTGTCGCTATTGAGCATCGGCACGTCCTGAATCGCCATATTATTCAGATTCGGGTTCTCCACCCGGACGTTGATGGTGTGCAGATGAGCGTGGCCGTTGCCGCTGCTTTCATCAAACTGCTGGGCCTCTTTTTCCACATTGATGCGAAAAAACAGCCGCACCAGCCACATGGTCAGCAGAATGCCGCAGATGCCGAACGGATAGGCCATCGCATAGCTCATCCCCATCTGATCGACGACATCAAACGGTAGGCCAAGATCGCGCAGGATTTGCTGCCCGGCGCCAAGCGCCGGGGTGTTGGTGACCGCTCCGGAAAAGATGCCAAGTACCACCGGTAAGGGAATATTAAACAGCTTATGCAGCACCGCGGTAACCAGCCCGCCGAGTACGACGATAAGGATCGCGAACAGATTGAGCTTAAGCCCGGAGACGCGTAGCGAGGCGAAAAAGCCCGGCCCAACCTGGATGCCGATGGTATAGACGAAGAGAATAAGGCCAAATTCCTGGATGAAATGCAGCATCGGGCTGCTCAGCGTAATCCCTGCCTGATCCACAAAGTGGCCAACGATGATGCCGCCAAAGAGGACGCCGCCGATACCAAAACCGACGCCGCGTATTTTGACATTGCCGATCCACAATCCGACCACCGCAACCAGCGCCAGTACGCTGACGGTCAATGCTATATCACTCATTTTATTTTCCCTGTGAATAACATTACGAATAACAGGGATTATGACCGAAGGGTGGGAGACTGTATGTAGGCTTGCGCACAAAAAAGCCCCGATTATCGGGGCTTCAAAATAGGAATGTTCGCTTAACTATTCAACGCCGGGCGCTCGCTAATGGCGATACGCTGCGGGGCGGCGACTTCCGGCTCGTGGCGGGTTAAGTCGATATGCAGTAAGCCGTTAGTAAAGGTCGCGCCGGAGACTTCCATATTGTCGGCGAGGGTGAAGCTCAGGCTGAAGGCCTGGTTCACTAGCCCCTGATGCAGCCATTTCGTCTCTTTTTCAGCGGCCTGCGGCGTGCCTTTAACGGTCAGACGCGTACCTTCCAACTGAATATCCAAATCTTCCTGACGGAACCCGGCTACCGCGAGGGTGATACGGTAATGGTTATCGTCGCTTTTTTCGATGTTATAGGGCGGGAAGGTTTGGCTTTCACCGGCGGTTTGCAGGGCGTTAGCCAGTTTGTCAAAACCGATCCATTGACGCAGCAGTGGGGATAAATCGTAATTACGCATTGTGTTTTCTCCTTCTGAGAAGCGAGTAAATACCTGCGAATTCAGCGAATTCGCATTTGCTCCCTGACGGCGAGCAAGTTGATGAGTCAGGCCGCGACGCGGCCTGACCGGAGCAATTAGTTAATTTCGATACGGCGCGGTTTATTCGCTTCCGGAATCACGCGTTCCAGATCGATATACAGCAGGCCGTTGACCAGGTTGGCGCCGCGAATGTGAATGTTGTCGGCGAGCTGGAATTTACGCTCGAAGTTACGTTCGGCGATGCCCTGGTACAGGTAGGTACGCTCTTTCTGCTCGGCGGCATGAGAGCCTTTCACCACCAGAAGATTGTCCTGCGCGGTTATCTCTAATTCGCTTTCCGCAAAACCAGCAACGGCAATCGCGATGCGGTAATTATTTTCGTCTACTAACTCAACGTTATACGGAGGGTAGCCGCCGTTGCCCTGGCT
>CABUCP010000425.1 GCA_902490055.1 uncultured Klebsiella sp.
CGCTGTTTGGTTTTGCGGTGATCATGCCGCTGATGTTCGTCGATGAGCTTGGCTTCACCACCTCCGAGTGGCTGCAGGTGTGGGCGGCGTTCTTCTTCACCACCATCTTCTCCAACATCTTCTGGGGGATTGTGGCGGAGAAAATGGGCTGGATGAAGGTGATTCGCTGGTTCGGCTGTATCGGTATGGCGCTGTCGAGCCTGGCGTTTTACTACCTGCCGCAGCACTTTGGCCATAACTTTGCCATGGCGCTGGTGCCGGCCATCGCGCTGGGGATTTTCGTCGCGGCATTCGTGCCGATGGCGGCGGTATTCCCGGCGCTGGAGCCAAAGCATAAAGGGGCGGCGATCTCGGTCTATAACCTGTCGGCCGGGCTGTCGAACTTCCTGGCGCCGGCGATTGCGGTGGTGTTGCTGCCGTATTTCAGCACCATCGGCGTGGTGGTGGCTTATACCGCCCTGTATATCCTGGCCTTCTTCCTGTGCCCGTTTATTCGCGTTGAGCAGCCCGGTTTTGCTACCAGCGAAGCGGCTAAACCGCTGAACGTCAGCACAGCAAAATCATAAAAAACCCCGGAGACCGGGGTAAGTAAAATAGCCAATCCGGGCCTCGCGCCCGGATTTTTGCCTTATGCGATGGTGACTTTGCCGTCCAGATAGACATCCTGCACCGCATTGATCAGCTTCACGCCTTCGCTCATCGATTTCTTAAACGCTTTACGACCGAGGATCAGCCCCATGCCGCCGGCGCGTTTATTGATCACCGCCGTGCGCACCGCATCGGCGAGGTCGGTTTCGCCGCCCGCCGCGCCGCCGGAGTTAATCAACCCGGCGCGGCCCATATAGCAGTTCGCCAACTGATAGCGCACCAGATCGATCGGGTTATCGCTGGTCAGCTTGCTGTAGACGCGATCGTCGGTATAACCGAAGTTTACCGCCTTATAGCCGCCGTTATTCTCGGCCATTTTCTGCTTCACGATATCGGCGCCAATGGTGGCGGCCAGATGGTTGGCCTGGCCGGTCAGGTCAGCGGAAACGTGGTAATCGACACCATCCTTTTTGAATGCCGGGTTGCGCAGATAGGCCCACAGCACGGTCACCAGGCCGAGTTCGTGTGCACGCTCGAAGGCGGCGGCAATCTCTTCAATCTGCCGACGCGACTGTTCGGAGCCGAAATAGATCGTCGCGCCAACCGCAACCGCCCCCATATTGAACGCCTGTTCGACGCTGGCGTACAGGGTCTGGTCATACTCGGTCGGGTAGCTTAGGGTTTCGTTATGGTTGAGCTTCACGAGGAACGGAATGCGGTGCGCGTAGCGGCGCGAAACCGAGGCCAGTACGCCATAGGTAGACGCCACGCAGTTGCAGCCAGCTTCAATGGCCAGTTCCACGATGTTCTTCGGATCGAAGTAGAGCGGGTTTGCGGCGAACGACGCGCCCGCCGAGTGTTCTACGCCCTGGTCGACCGGCAGAATGGAGAGGTACCCCGTTCCCGCCAGACGCCCGGTATTGTAGAGGGTCTGCATATTACGCAGCACCGCAGGCGGGCGGTTGTTATCCACCATCACCCGGTCGACGTAATCCGCACCCGGTAAATAGAGTTGGTCAGCTGGAATAGTCATGCAACGGTGCTGTAAAAGGCTGTCGGCGTCTTTGCCAAGCAACTGCGTAATATCAGTCATAGCTATCTCCCGTAAGTGCTGGCCGCAGCCAGCATGTTTTATCCCAACCCAAAAATTTTGGGCAGGTTAAGCCTGGTACCGAGTTAGCATATTTTCCAGCCAGTGGCGCATTTTTTCAGCAGAATCTGCTGTCTCGTTTCACTGCCATTTACCACCAGGCGTGGAAATGATGCACTGGACCAATTCCATGACCCACTTCCAGCGAATCAGCCTGCGCCAGCGCCGCCGACAGCCAGCCCTTCGCTTCGGCGACCGTTTGCCCCCAGTCAGCGTAGCGCGGACGCAGCGCCGCCAGCGCGGCAGATAACGTACAGCCGGTACCGTGGGTATTTTTGGTCTGTACGCGCGGAGCGGTGAAGCGCTGTTCGCCTTCACGGGTGAACAGCCAGTCCGGGCTTTCGGCATCGTCCAGGTGGCCACCCTTCATTAATACCGCGCCGCAGCCTAGCGCCAGCAGCGCCCTGCCCTGTTCCAGCATCTCGCGCTCGCTTTGTGCATGCGGCGCGTCAAGCAGCGCGGCGGCTTCCGGCAGGTTCGGCGTAATAAGGGAGACATGAGGCAGCAGGCGCTGGCGCAACGTAGAAATTGCCGAGTGGGATAACAGCGGATCGCCGCTTTTCGCCAGCATCACGGTATCCAGCACGACGTTAGCAATCTGGTAACGCGCCAGGCGCTCCGCCACCGCTTCGACGATATCGGTTTCCGCCAGCATGCCGATCTTCGTGGTATCGATCCGCACGTCGCTAAACACCGAATCCAGCTGTGCGGCCACGAAGTCCGGCTCAATACGATACACCGACTGCACGCCGCGGGTATTTTGCGCCACCAGCGCGGTGATCACCGAGCAGCCGTAAGCGCCGAGCGCGGAGAAGGTTTTGAGGTCGGCCTGGATCCCGGCGCCGCCGCTGGGATCGGTGCCGGCGATGGTTAATGCATTAATCCGCTTCATGCCTGCACCTCCCCATATAACGCGTCGAGAAATGCCGGGACAAAGCTGCCGGGCCCGCCACGCTGCGCCGCTTTAGCTCCCGCCATTTTCATCAGGCCGCAGGCCGCGGCAACGTTTTGTAGACGGTCACCCGCCATCGCGGCGCTCGCCGCCACAACGGCCGATAACGCGCAACCGGTCCCCACCACCCGCGTCATCAGTACGTCACCGCCGCTAACGCTTAACGTACGTTCACCGTCGCTGATGTAATCCACTTCTCCCGTCACCGCGACGACGGTATTGAGCTTGCGGGCCAACGCCTGAGCGGCGGGTAACGCCGCTGCTGCGCTATCGGTAGTATCCACGCCGCGTCCGCCTCCGCTGATCCCCGCCAGCGCCATGATTTCCGAGGCGTTGCCGCGAATCGCCGCAGGCCGGAGCTCCAATAGTTCATGGCAGAAGTCGGTGCGCAAGGTCAGCGCGCCGACTGCAACCGGATCCAGTGTCCAGGGTTTTCCCGCCAACCGGGCGCTGTGCGCCGCCGCACGCATCGCGTTGGCGCGCTCGACGGTTAAGGTGCCGACGTTAATCAATAGCGCGTCGGCAATGGCGGCAAACTGCGCGGCTTCTTCGCGATCGACAACCATCGCCGGTGAAGCGCCAATAGCCAGCACGACGTTGGCGGTGAAAGTCTGGACCACATCGTTGGTCATACAGTGAATAAGCGGCGAAGAGGTGCGGAAAAGCTGCTGCAGATGCGCAATGTGCGCGGGGTTTAGCGGTTGATGCATGGTTTGCTCCCGCCAGAGCAGGAGGAAGCGTGGACCCTACGGCCTCTGACTTCCCTACGCTGGCATTATCCAGATCAGGTGGTACGGGTATTTCTCAGC
>CABUCP010000426.1 GCA_902490055.1 uncultured Klebsiella sp.
GGATCCCAGTACAGATAGGCGTTTTCACCCTTCGGCATATTATCCGTATCGGTACAGGTAAAGGTGGAGGTAAAGGTCGGCGAACGCCACAGCAGCGCTCCCGCCGTCAGGTTGGCGGTAGAGACGTTAATCTGATCGGTCAGCGCGATGGTCTGTGATACTTCGGTACCGTTTTTCTTACAGCTCAGCGCGAAGCTGCTGGTGGAAAACAGCGCGCTCGAAAGTACCAGCAGCGTCAGCCCGGTGCGGGATAAGAGGTTAAACTTCCACATAACTAATTGTCCTTTCATGTTATTTACAGGTCAGTGAGACGACCTGATAACCACCGGGTTGATCGGCTTGAATAGCAGGTAACTCTGGCACCGTCAGGCTGCAGGAAGCGTCGGCATCGTCGCCCCATTTCATCTGCAGACGGTCGCCGCTCTGGACGCCGGATACGTAAGCTTCGCCGCGGGTACCGACTACGCCGACATGTTCACCGCTCTGGCCGAAGATGTTGGCGCCAATCACCGGTACGCTGCCGTCGGCCAGTTTGGCGTGGATCAGCAGGCTCTGGCCGAGGTGCGTTTCAAAGGTCACGCGGCCGATAGCGCGCTGGGTCGGCACGATATCTTTCGCCGCCAGCGGGATTTCCAGACCGCTGCCGATATCCGACGTACGCAGCGCGACGCGGTTATGGCGATACGGCATCGCGGAGGTCAGCACCGCATAGCCGAAGCGGTCAATCGCCACCCCCGGCTGGTTTTCCAGACGCACGCCTTCCGCCCCTTTCGCCTTCACTACCACAAAGGTGTTCTGCAGCGGCTGCGACAGCGTCACCCCGCCGGAATGCGCGACCACGCCGCCGGAGACGTTCAACGAGGTCTGCTGATAGTTGTTGTTGTAGCTGTAGCCCAGATCGACGTTGCCCATGCTGCCGAGATAACCGAGATTCACCAGGCTGGTATCGCCGCCGTGCTGGGTGTGGCCGCTCTGCACGAAGTAGTTCATGCGGTTGTCATCCAGCAGCGTACCGCTCATCCCGGCGCTGTAGCCGCTACCGCTCTGCTTGCTGTTGGTGGCGTTAAAGTTCACCGTGCTTTCGTGGTCCGGGCCGAAAATGCTGATCGGAATCGAAACGTTCAGGTTGACGCTGTTATCGCTATAGCCGTAGTTACTGCGGCTGTTCTGGTAAAACACGCCGAGACTTACCCGATTCCAGGTGGTGTTGAAACCGGTCTGGATGGTGCGGTCGTAGGCTGAAGTATTCCAGTAGTTCTGACGAATAAAGGTCGCGTACAGCGACGCGCCGGCGATGTGCTGGTTGACCGTCATTTCAACGCGCTGGCGCTTGTTGTTGTACTGCTGCGAATCGTAATAACGACGACGCTGATTCTGCGTAGCCCAGTCCGGCGCGCCGCTCCGATCGTCGCTCTGATCGTAGTACTGAGTGTGGTAGAAGCCGTTCTGCCAGTTGTTACGTTCGGCGACGGCGTCGGAGAAGTCATAGAAGCCAGACGTCGAGTAACGATAGCCGGCGATCTGCACGTCGGTACCGAGAGTGTTCAGCGATTTGGAATAGAGGAACCGCACGCTGGCGCCGCGCTTATTGTCGCCGGAAGCCAGATCGGTATCGGACCACGAGGCGTCAACCGACGCCGCGCCGTATTCGCCCATGTTTTTACCCAGCCCGACCACGCCGGAGCGATAGTGCTCGGCCATGATAATCCCGCCGTACGGCGTATAGTCGGAGCCCGCGCCGTGGGCGACGGTACCCTGGATAAATTGCGGCTGATAATTGTTGGTGCCGTCGTGGTATTTACCCGCAGTCACCTGATATTCCCAGATCCCGTCGCGCAGCATGTTCGGCACGGACGAGAAGGGCAGGGTAAAGCTGTGGCGAGAACCGTCCGCCTCGATAACCGTGACGGCCAGGTCGCCGCTGAGGGTGCTTGGCGAAATATCGGTCAGCGCAAACGGGCCCGGCGGCACTACGGTGCTGTAAACGGTGTAGCCGTTCTGGCGGACTTCAATGCGGGCGTTGGTGTTGGCGACGCCGCGTACTACCGGCGCGTAGCCGCGACGGCTGTCCGGCAGCATTTCCGGGACGCTGGAGATCTGCGCGCCGCGGAACTGGAAGCTGTCGAAGACGTTGTTATTGGTGTTGCTCTGGCCAATCTGCACGCGGCTGCGCCACGAGGCGATATCGGTTTCCGCCCAGGTGGAAATCGGGTTCCACTGCTCTTTTTGCCCGGTCTGTTTCGACAGGGAAGAGGTATTGCGAAAACGCCATGCGCCGACGTTAAGGCCGTTATTGAGGCTCAGGAAGTAGTAGTCGCTGTCCTGCTTGCCGCTGCCGCTGGAAAAACGGGAGTGGCTGCCGCTGAAGGCATAGTTAACAAAACCGGCGTTGATACCGTCGTCGTAGACCAGCGGCGAAATCTCGCCCTGTGGTCGCGCTTCGAGTTCGGTTTGCGGGACGGAGATGTTCAGCTCCTGCAGCGCGGCGTTCCAGCTCACGCTACTGCCGGCAATGTTCTTCACCAGATCGTAGCAGGCGCCGCTGCCGGCGGTTTGCGGAACCAGCACGCCGTATGAACGATAGCTGTCAGCATCTAAACAGAAGTAGCCGGGGGTGTTGGGTGCGTCTTTTTTAAATTCTATTTCCCGGTGGTCGACGCGATTTTTATTCAGGTAAATATCGAAGGCATATTTACCCGGTAAAATATCGTCGCCGTTGGAGAGATTTTGCACCAGCGAGGCGTTATTCGCCCCGCGGATGAAAGAGGTATTGAATTGCTCTTCGGCATTGACAAATGGTGTCGCCAGTAATGACATTGTCGAGGCGTAAACAGCAAAACGAACTTGCTGCGCCAGACATCCAGGGATCGTCCTTATTTTATTATGGCTAGCCATTGTATTGCTCTCTTACTGAATGCGGATATCTTTAATTTCCGTATGTCCGCCAAAATCATTGATAAAAGTGAATGACATCTGATCGGCTGCCGCCGCGCCGGCTGGCAATTTGATGTTCAGAGAGTCCATGGGATTAACCATGTCAGCATTCACTTTCCAGGTCTTCGCGCCGCTCTTCAGCGTCAGTACGCCGAAAGTCACGTGCAGCGGACCTTTGTTGGTCACGACCAGCTGGTTGCCTTGCTTGCGCCAGGTCAGTGCCTGCGCTTCCTTTTGCAAGGTGGTTTTCAGCGTCGTTGGGCGATAGAACAGCTTCACGCGGGTGCGGATCGCAATCTGCAGCACGTTCTCTTGTTTTGCCGACGGTGGAATTTCCTGCACGTTAATCCAGTACACGGATTCACGGTCGGTCGGCAGGCCGCTACCGGAATAAACAAAGCGCAAAATAGCGTCTTTATTGCCCGCCAGTTTTAAAATCGGCGGAATAGCCTGCATCGGTAAATTGGTTGGCGTCGCGGTCGCATCGCCGGTATCAAGCCAGGTCTGAACCATCCATGTTTCATCGGTATCATTGTGAATGGATAACGC
>CABUCP010000427.1 GCA_902490055.1 uncultured Klebsiella sp.
GCGAGGCGCTTTAGCGCCGAGTCATCCTTCCCCCACCACCATCTCTTCATGAAACACCTCAACTCAAACGACCTTTGAAATTCTATATTCTACCCTACGGGGAAGGATGAGAAGCTTCGACCAAGGTTCGACTCGAGCGACAGCGAGAGAACGTTGCCACAGGCAACGGCCCGAAGGGCGAGGCGCTTTAGCGCCGAGTCATCCTTCCCCCACCACCATCTCTTCATGAAACGCCTCGACTCAAACGACCGTGTATTACTCCTTTCGTGTAGAGAGAACCAGCCCGTTCTTTCTGCCATATAATCCGGATGCCGCACCCGAGCCAGGAATCCAAATCTTTATCGTAGATAATTCGCACCGGACTGCGCTTCTCCACAAGTGATAGACCGAACTGTATCCTGGACCAACTCACCCGGTCCTCGCGTACGCAAGGATGGTTACCGATGGAACACGGGCTTCACTTGATACCCGCCAACTGGCATATTTTTGCCGGGAGAAGCGACCGGCGATATGGAAAGCGCTCCATCCAGTTGAGCTGCAAGCACAGCGCCGCCGGGCAATATCTGCGGATAAGAAACTGCTTTTGCGCCGGATGGCGGCTGCGCCTTATCCGGCCTACGGTCCGTACGGCCTGCCGTTAATTTATTCACCACGCCGGCTGAAACTGCCGGTGCTGGTGGCCTCAAAATCCCCGGTGGCGCATTTGGTAGCCCGGAAAAGGCGCAACGCGCCGCCTCCGGGAAAACCCCAGGCTCGATTTGCCGCCCTCTGTGCACGCCCTGCGCCATGTGCTCTGAATTAACACACAACAGATGTTTTTCCCGGACCAAAACAGTGCCAACCGATAACAGTATCTTCGATATTGTATATTCTGCCCTACAGGGAAGGATGAGAACTTCACTCCTCTTCCTCGCTCGCGCTTCGCTTAGCGAAGCTACACGCCACTAGTAGTCCAGCGCCGCCTCCGGGAAGCATGTCTGACGCCGTTTTATATTTTCATTCAAGCAAAAAAAACCCCGCCGTGGCGGGGTGAGTCAGCAGTCGCAAATGAATTAGCGACGCGCGCGCACAATCTGATATTTGCGCGTCAGATACTCGACCGGCGCGCTCCAGATGTGAACCAGACGAGAGAACGGGAACAGCAGGAACAGCGTCATCCCCAGCACCAGGTGAACGCGGAAAACAAACGCCACGCCATCGAGATGCTGTGAAGCACCGCCGTGGAAGGTCACCACCGACTGCGCCCAGCCGACCAGTTTCATCATCTCGCTACCGTCCATATGCTGGGCGGAGAATGGGATGGTCAGCAGGCCCAGCGCACATTGCACCATCAGCAGCGAGAGGATCAGAATATCCGCTGTAGTGGTAGTAGCGCGAACGCGCGGGCTCAGCAGACGGCGTTTGAGCAGCAGTAAACCGCCAACCAGCGTCATCACGCCGCACGCGCCGCCGGCGAACATGGCCATTTTCTGCTTCACGTCGATCGGCAGGAAGGACTCATACATCCAGTGCGGCGTCAGCATGCCGAGGAAGTGACCGGCGAAAATACCGAGGATCCCGATATGGAACAGGTTCGACGCCAGATTCATCCCTTTGCGGTCCAGCATCTGGCTGGAAGAGGCGCGCCAGGTATACTGACCGTAGTCGTAGCGCAGCCAGCTGCCAATCAGGAACACCGAACCCGCAATGTACGGATAAATGTCAAAGAAGAACATATTCAGGAAGTGCATTATTGCTGTCCTCCGTTAGAGATATTCAAATATTGCGGGGCAACGGCTCCGGCAAAACGACGCTGGTGAGCGGAAATCTCCGACTCGCCGCAACCCTGGTCAGCAAAGAATTTGACCTGCTCTTCTTCCCAGACTGCGTCCAGCGCCTGCGGCGTATCGTCGCGGGCCTCGTCGGCAATCTTCTCCGCCACTTTCTGGCTATCGACCTGAGTATTGGCCAGCTTCAGCAGCAGCTCGAACAGTACCGCATAGCGGCTTTCACGCTGCTGCAAACGCGCGCTCAGCAAACCGAGAATTGGCGCGACGTCCCGCAGGCCGCCAAGCGCCTCCTCTTCCGGCAACTGCGCCAGATACTCAAGGTACAACGGCAGGTGATCCGGCAGCTCGTGGCTATCCAGCAACAGACCGTGGCGTTCGTACTGCGCCATCAGGTCAACCATCGCCTGCCCGCGGTCGCGGGATTCACCGTGTACGTGTTCAAACAGCAGCAGCGACGTGGCGCGGCCGCGGTCAAACAGCTCGCTGTACGCCGACTGCGCGTCCAGCGGATCTTGAGCAACTAAATCACGCAGGAAAACGCCCAGCGCCTGGGCATCCTCTTTACTGAGTTTTTCCGATGACGCGAGAGCCTCGAACATCTCCTGCTGATGCTGCCATAAGGCAGCGTCAGGGTACTCGAGCAGACGCGACACAATCACGAGTTCAATCATGAGTGCGGCTCCGTTTTGCTGGTAACGTCAATGGCGTCGATACGACGACTGTTGAACAGGTTGAATTCGCTGTCTGAACCATGGCAACCATCGCCAAAAGTAAAGCCGCAACCGCTCTTCTCCGGGAAGGCATCGCGAGCCTGTTCGCGATGGCTGCTCGGCACCACGAAACGATCTTCGTAGTTGGCAATCGCCAGATAACGGTACATTTCCTGCGCCTGAGCTTCGCTCAGACCCACTTCTTCCAGCGCGCGGGTATCAACAACGCCATCTACGGTTTCCGCACGTTTGAAGTGGCGCATCGCCAGCATGCGCTTCAGCGCCAGCAGTACCGGTTGGGTATCACCCGCGGTCAGCAGGTTCGCCAGGTACTGTACCGGAATACGCAGGCTTTCCACGTCCGGCAGAATACCGTTGCTACCCAGTTCGCCAGCGTCCGCTGCAGACTGAATCGGTGACAGAGGTGGCACGTACCAGACCATCGGCAGGGTGCGATATTCCGGGTGCAGCGGCAGCGCCAGCTTCCAGTCCATCGCCATTTTGTAGACCGGCGACTGCTGCGCGGCCTCAATAACGCCCTGCGGAACGCCATCTTTCAGCGCCTGCTCGATCACTTTCGGATCGTTCGGATCGAGGAACACATCCAGTTGACGTTGATACAGATCTTTCTCGTTCTCGGTGCTGGCTGCGTTTTCAATCGCGTCCGCGTCGTACAGCAGTACGCCGAGATAGCGAATACGACCTACGCAGGTTTCGGAGCACACCGTCGGCATTCCGGATTCGATACGCGGATAGCAGAAGATGCACTTCTCGGATTTACCGCTCTTCCAGTTGAAGTAGATCTTCTTGTACGGACAGCCGGTGATGCACATACGCCAGCCGCGGCACTTATCCTGGTCGATCAGCACGATGCCGTCTTCTTCACGCTTATAGATAGCTCCGCTCGGGCAGGTTGCGACGCACGCCGGGTTCAGGCAGTGCTCGCACAGACGCGGCAGATACATCATGAAGGTGTTTTCGAACTGGCCGTACATCGCCTTCTG
>CABUCP010000428.1 GCA_902490055.1 uncultured Klebsiella sp.
ACATTTGGCAACGGTAGCGGCAATCTCCTCTTCTTCGAGTGTACGGCTGGTATCCTGAAGGATCAGGCTAATCGCAAGGCTCTTAAAGCCTTCCGCCACACCCTTACCACGGTACACGTCAAATAAGTTTACGCCAACTACCTGATTTACGCCAACTTTCTTACATTCGGCTAAAACATCGGCTGCAGGCACGTTTTCCGCGACCAGCACCGCGATGTCGCGACGGTTAGCCGGGAAGCGCGAAATTTCGCGCGCCTGAGGCACCACGCGGTCTGCAAGCTTGTTCCACTCGATTTCAAACACCAGAGTGCGGCCGTTGAGATCCAGTTTACGTTCCAGTTCCGGATGAACAACCCCAATGAAACCAATACGTTCACCTTTCAGATAAATCGCCGCGGACTGTCCCGGATGCAGGGCGGTCGCCGCTTCTGCGCGGAACTCGATATCGGACAATTTACCGGTCAAGTCCAGAACGGATTCCAGGTCGCCTTTTAAATCATAGAAATCGACGGTTTCTTTTGCCAGATTCCAGTGCTCTTCATAGCGGTTGCCGCTGATAACCCCAGCCAGCATCACATCCTGACGAATGCCCAGCGGCGCCTGAGTATCCGGAACGAAACGCAGCCCGCTCTCAAAGATGCGTACGCGGCTCTGCTGACGGTTCTGGTTGTAAACTACGGTACCCAGCAGGCCAGTCCACAGCGACAGACGCATAGCGGACATTTCGCTGGAGATCGGGCTTGGCAGAATCAGCGCCTCTTCACCGGCATGAACCAACTGCTGTACTTTCGGGTCAACGAAGCTATAGGTAATCACTTCCTGGTAGCCTTTGTCGTTGAGCAGCGTTTTCACGCGCTTCAGCGACAGATCCGCTTCGCGGTGGCTACCCATGATCAGGCCAGCCTGTACCGGCTCATCAGGAATGTTGTTGTAGCCGTAAACGCGAGCCACTTCTTCCACCAGATCTTCTTCGATCTCCATGTCGAAACGCCAGCTTGGCGCGACGGCCAGCCACTCATCCTGACCCACCGTCACTTCACAACCCAGGCGCTGCAGAATGTCGCTAACCTGCGCGTCATCAATATGATGACCAATCAGGCGATCCAGCTTGCTGCGGCGCAGCGTGATAGTGGCGCGTTTTGGCAGCGTCTCTTCGTTGGTCACGTCGATCACCGGGCCGGCTTCGCCGCCGCACAGGTCGAGCAGCAGACGGGTGGCGCGCTCCAGCGCTTTATACTGCAGCGCTGGATCGACACCGCGCTCATAGCGGTGGGAGGCGTCGGTGTGCAGGCCGTGACGGCGCGCGCGACCGGTAATGGACAGCGGGCTGAAGAACGCGCATTCCAGCAGCACGTTTTGCGTTTCGTCGTTCACACCGGAATGCTCGCCGCCGAAAATACCGCCCATTGCCAGCGCTTTGTTGTGGTCAGCAATAACCAGAGTATCGGTATCGAGTTTGGCTTCGGACCCGTCCAGCAGCACCAGGGTTTCCCCTTCTTTCGCCATCCGCACCACGATACCGCCATCAATACGGTCGCGGTCAAAGGCGTGCATCGGCTGGCCCAGCTCAAGCAGCACATAGTTAGTTACGTCCACAACCGCATCGATGGAACGAATGCCGCAGCGACGCAGCTTCTCTTTCATCCACAGCGGCGTCGGCGCTTTCACATTGATGCCCTTCACTACGCGGCCCAGATAGCGCGGGCACGCTTGCGGCGCATCAACCTGAATAGGCAGTACATCATCGATGGTCGCCGCAACCGGGGTGATTTCCGGCGCGTTCAGCGGTGCTTTATTGAGGACGGCGACATCGCGAGCGACGCCAATGATGCCCAGGCAGTCGGCGCGGTTCGGCGTGACGCTGATTTCAATGGTGTTGTCGTCAAGCTGCAGATATTCACGGATATCGGTACCGATCGGCGCATCGGCCGGCAGTTCGATAATCCCGCTATGATCGTCGGAAATACCCAGCTCGGAGAAGGAGCACAGCATCCCTTCGGAAGGTTCGCCACGCAGCTTAGCGGCTTTAATTTTAAAATCGCCCGGCAGTACCGCGCCGATGGTCGCTACCGCTACCTTCAGGCCCTGGCGGCAGTTTGGCGCGCCGCAGACGATGTCCAGCAGACGTTCACCGCCAACGTTGACTTTGGTGACGCGCAGTTTATCGGCGTTCGGGTGCTGGCCGCATTCGACGACTTCACCGACGACTACGCCGTTAAAGCTACCGGCAACCGGCTCAACGCCGTCAACTTCCAGACCCGCCATCGTAATCTGATCGGACAGCGCTTCGCTGTCGATCGCCGGGTTAACCCATTCGCGTAACCACAGTTCACTGAATTTCATTGTTCTGTCCTGCCCTTATTTAAACTGTTTGAGGAAACGCAGATCGTTTTCGAAGAATGCGCGCAAATCGGTTACGCCATAACGCAGCATGGTCAGACGCTCCATCCCCATGCCGAAGGCGAAGCCGGAGTAAACTTCCGGATCGATACCGACGTTGCGCAGAACGTTCGGGTGCACCATGCCGCAGCCCAGCACTTCCAGCCATTTGCCGTTTTTACCCATCACGTCGACTTCAGCGGACGGTTCGGTGAACGGGAAGTAAGACGGACGGAAGCGTACCTGCAAATCTTCTTCAAAGAAGTTATTCAGGAAGTCGTGCAGCGTGCCCTTCAGATTGGTGAAGCTGATATTTTTATCAACGATCAGGCCTTCCATCTGGTGGAACATCGGGGTATGGGTCTGATCGTAATCGTTACGATAAACGCGGCCCGGCGCGATAATACGAATTGGCGGCTGCTGGTTCTCCATGGTACGGATCTGCACGCCAGAGGTCTGAGTGCGCAGCAGGCGGGTGGCATCAAACCAGAAAGTGTCGTGGTCAGCGCGAGCCGGGTGGTGGCCCGGAATATTCAGCGCATCGAAGTTGTGGTAATCATCTTCGATTTCCGGGCCGGTCGCCACGGTAAAGCCGAGCTCACCGAAGAAGCTTTCAATACGGTCGATGGTGCGGGTAACCGGGTGCAGACCTCCATTCTCAATACGACGCCCAGGCAGGGAGACATCGATGGTCTCTGCGGCCAGACGCGCATTCAGCGCCGCGCCTTCCAGCTCGGCCTTACGCGCGTTCAGCGCCTGCTGAACCTGCTCTTTAGCTTCGTTGATGACCGCGCCGGCTGCCGGACGCTCTTCCGGCGGCAGCTCACGCAGGGTGGTCATTTGCAGGGTCAGATGCCCTTTTTTACCCAGGTATTCCACGCGGACGTTGTCCAGCGCAGCAACATCTGATGCCTCGTTAATGGCTGCCTTGGCACTGGCAACCAGCTCTGCGAGATGTGACATGGTTTTCCTCATTATGTCGGTGCAGACACCGGTTTTAGTGAAATAAATATCTCGAATCTATATACGAAAAAAGCCTCCACAGGGGAGGCTTTCTGGCGCTGTTTTCCGTTTCTTATTTCACGCGCTAGCCTCCCGAGTT
>CABUCP010000429.1 GCA_902490055.1 uncultured Klebsiella sp.
ACCCAGAAACAAGGTGAACATCTGAAAATGATTGAGTCGCCTCACAGTTTCCCTACCCGAACAACTAAAGCCAACGTGAACTTTTGCGGACCTCGTGTCCGCTTTTTTTTGCGTAAAAAAGCCCGGGCAAAGCCCAGGCCGGTTCACTTCAGATGAAATCGCTTATACCAGGCGCTGTTTGGCGTCGGCAATTGCCTGCGCCACCTGCTGCGGGGAGACGCCACCTTTGGCTGCGCGCTTATCCAGGCAAGATTGCAGAGACAGGATTGGATAGACATCGTCGCCGATCGCGCTACTGAATTTCTGCAGATCGCTAAGCGGCAGATCTTCCAGCGCCTTGCCTTGAGCAATCGCTTCAACCACCGCTTCACCGACAATATGGTGCGCTTCGCGGAACGGGACGCCCTTCGCTACCAGATAATCCGCCAGTTCGGTGGCGTTGGCGTAGCCCTGCTGCGCCGCTTCCGCACAACGCGGGCGTTTTACCTGAATGCCGTCCAGCACCAGCGCCGCCATGTGCAGGCAGTCGAGCCAGGTGTCCAGCGCATCGAACAGCCCTTCTTTGTCTTCCTGCATATCTTTGTTATACGCCAGCGGCAGACCTTTGAGGGTCATCATCATGCCGGTAAGCGCGCCCTGCACGCGGCCGCATTTGCCGCGAATCAATTCCAGCGCATCCGGGTTTTTCTTCTGCGGCATCAGCGACGAGCCGGAAGTGACGCGATCGGACAGTTCAACAAAGCCCGCTTCGCCGGTATTGAAGAAAATCAGGTCTTCAGCAAAGCGCGACAGGTGCACCATGCCGATAGAGGCATCGGAAAGCAGTTCCAGCACGTGATCGCGGTCGGAAACGCTATCGAGGCTATTGCGAGTCGCCGACGCGAAGCCCAGCCAGCCAGCCAGCTGTTCACGGTCGATTTCATAAGCGGTTCCCGCCAGCGCGCCGCAGCCCAGCGGGCTGACATCAAGACGCTTAAGCGCGTCCTGCAGGCGGCTTTCATCACGCGCCAGCATTTCAACATATGCCAGACACCAGTGCGCAAAGGTGACCGGCTGCGCGCGCTGCAGGTGGGTATAGCCCGGCATCACCGCATCCTGATTATGGCTGGCGGTTTCCACCAGCGCGCTCTGCAGCTGGCGAGTAGCGGACAGCAGCTCGGTGACGGTCTCTTTACACCACAGCTTAAGATCGGTCGCCACCTGGTCATTACGGCTCCGCCCGGTATGCAGTTTCTTGCCCAACTGGCCGACTTTATCGATCAGTTTGCCTTCAACCCAGCTATGAATATCTTCGGCATCGCTTTCAAGGATTTGCTGCGGGTTCGCCCGCACCTCTTCCAGCAGCACATTGAGCGCCTCTTCCAGCTGCAGCTGTTCATCAGCAGTCAGCACCCCCACGGTAACCAGCGCTTTGGACCAGGCGACGGAGCCGACGATATCCTGTTCCGCCAGACGGTAGTCGAAGCGCAAAGAGTCGTTGAATTGTTTAAACCTCTGATCCGCTGCCTGTGTAAAACGCCCGCCCCAAAGTGCCATAACATGCTTCCTTTATTCGTTAGTTCCGCCGGGTTGCGCTGCGCTTACCCGGCCTATAGTCTTGTTGACCCGGCAGGCAGTGCGCCGCCGGGCATTCAATCTTAAGCTAAAATACGCGTACCGATCGGCGTACCGTTAAATAATGCCGGCAGCTGCTCAGCATGGCGCCAGGAGGCGATATCCACCGGGCGACCCAGCTCGCGCGCCGCGTCCAGCGCCGCATTCACTTTGACGATCATGCCATCGGTAATAATGCCCTGTTCAATCAGCTGTTCCGCCTTAGCGGCGGTCATTTCTGCAATCCGCTGGCCCTTACCGTCGAGTATGCCGCTAACATCAGACAACAGGATTAGATCCGCGCCCAGCGTCGCCGCCAGCGCTGTCGCCGCCTGATCGGCATTAACGTTCATCAGTTGTCCTTCGTCGGTGACGCCAATCGAGCTCACGACCGGCAAATAGCCGCCCGCCAGCAGCGTATTAATCAGCGCCGGCGAACCGGCCTGAGCTTTGCCGACGTGGCCCAGCTCTTCATCCAACTGAGTCACCTTTACGCTATCGCCGTCGCCAAGGAACAGGCCTACCGAGGAAATACCGTGCTTTTTTGCCCACGCCAGCAGCGTTTTGTTGGCGGTTCCCGCCAGCGCGCCGGTAATGATGTCAATCTGATCGGCCGGGGTCACGCGCAGGCCGTTTTTCTTTTTCACCGGCAGATTAAGCTGCTTCATCAGCTCATCCACCACGCAGCCGCCGC
The DNA here is from genome assembly GCA_902490055.1 of uncultured Klebsiella sp. Classification (GTDB taxonomy): domain Bacteria; phylum Pseudomonadota; class Gammaproteobacteria; order Enterobacterales; family Enterobacteriaceae; genus Klebsiella. Next base: position 2,288 of record CABUCP010000429.1, read on the forward strand.
CGTGGACGATAACCAGCGGGCGCTGATGCGTTTCGCGGTAATGCACCAACGCGGTAAACAGACGCTCCAGCGCTTCTTCGCTATCCAGCAACACGCCGCCAAGTTTGATAATCAATGGATTGTTCATCATCACACCTTAAATAAGAGACTGCGTCTCAGCGAAGCCGAAACGAATATTCGCGCACTGTATTGCCTGCGCCGCCGCGCCTTTCAGCAGGTTATCTTCCGCGGCCACGACGATGATATGTTCGTCCTGGACGGCAAAACCGATATCGCAGAACGGTAACCCAACCACGCTTTTCAGCGCCGGCATACCTTTATCGTATAAACGGACGAGAGGTTTATCGGCATACGCCTGCTGGAAAACCTCCGCGACCCGATCTTTACCGACGCCCGGCTTCAGGCGGCAGGTAATGGTTTCCAGAATTCCGCGTTTAAAGTTGCCCAAATGCGGGGTGAAAATCACCTCTGCGCCCAGATGAGTGGAAATCTCCGGATGGTGACGATGATTGAAAACGCCGTACGGCTGCAAGCTGACTTCACAGAAGCTATTACTCATCGCCGCCTTACGCCCGGCGCCGCTGACGCCGCTGGTGGCATTGATCACCGGCCACTGATTCAGATCCAGCAGGCCGGCATCGATCAGCGGTTTTAACGACAGCTGCGCCGCCGTCGGGTAGCAACCAGGCACCGCAATCAAATTCGCCTCTTTCAGCGCTTCAACGCTCCACTCCGCGAGGCCGTATACTGCCTGCTTGAGCAACTGCGGATGCTGATGGGTGAAACCGTAGTATTTTTCGTAGAACGCGCCATCGTTGACGCGGAACGCGCCGGATAAATCAAACACCACGCAGCCGGCGGCCAAAAACTGCGGCGCCAAATCGTGACTGACTTCATGCGCGGTCGCGAGGAACACAATATCCACACCGGCGCTAAATTCGCTGATATCTGACATCGGCTGCAGCGGCAGGTCGACAATGCCCTTCAGTTGCGGATGTAAATCGGAAATTAACTTTCCTGCATCATTGCTTTGCGCGGAGACGGTCAAAGCGGTTATGTTCATATGAGGGTGGCGATTTACATAGGCCACCAGCTCTGCGCCGGCATAGCCGCTAGCTCCCACGATCAGCGTATTTAGCATTGGAAGAGCATCTCCTTACATTCGATGGGTTTTATTGCGCTCAACGATA
>CABUCP010000430.1 GCA_902490055.1 uncultured Klebsiella sp.
TGCGTTTCCTAACGTCCCTAACGGGACGCCGTTGCTTATTTGAACTTGATGCTCGCCGGTATTCAGCGTGCCGTTAAGGCCTGCAGAAACCAAAATCAAATTTTTTAACCCGCTGTGATAATAGCCGACCAGTAATGGGAACTGCCCGGGTAAATTTGCCTGGCGGAGTAATTGATTAACCTGTTTTAACAATTCCCCCATCTCGGGTAAGCGTTGGCCTTGATGAGCCAGTTGCTCCTGAAGCAAACCATTAAACAAGGCGCGTAATAATAAAGCGGCCAGCACGCCATTATCACCAGCGCGAGTCACATCAAGGCAATAAAATGCCAGGTCATTTTCTGATAAAGGCGCAATATCTAACACCAAACCCGGCTTATCCGCCGAGATGAGCTGCCGATAGTGAATACGACAGTTTGACATTTCCTGCTGAACAGGCGGCTGCAGTTCCTGTAATAACCTTGAAGCGGCTTGCGGATCGCTCACCAGCGCGTCCCAGTCTTCAAATAAGCGTTCTTCCTCTTCGACCCGCGAGTTAAACATCGTCGGGTACAGGCAGGCAAACACCGTTTCACGTAAGCGATTAAAATCTTTTACCGGCTTCAGCAACACATCCTGAACGCCAAGACGCAGCGCTTTAGCAATATCCGCCATATTTTCCGTGGCGGAAATCATCAGGATTGGCAACTGTTCGCCTTGATTTCGCACCTTCTCGACGAGTTCGAGGCCGTTCATCCTTGGCATCGAGATATCGCATATCATCAAATCGGGCTTTGAAATCGCAATTTGCTGCAGCGCCTCAATACCGTCTTCCGCCTGGCGGGTGGTCGCCCCCAGCGAAATCAGCCAGCTATCAAGGAGAGAGCGGAAAACGAGTTCGTCTTCAACTATCAGAATCTGTTTTCCCGCCAATGGCTGCGTCATGGTCTCTCCCCTGGCTGACGATAATTAAATAGTGGCACGCTATTCACGGTATCGCCTGTCAGAATTTACTTAAGTGTTGGACAAGTGCGCTACGCGGAAGTGCGCACCAAGGGTAATAATTCATCCATTTTTTTCTCGACGGCCTGCTGCCCTGCGGCCATCGCTTCACCAGCACGATGAAAATCGAGAGTAGAGATTTGCGGGCAAAACGGCTGTAGCAGGATATCCGGCGGATCGCCCGCCATGCGATTACGCTTAAGACGGTTTTCCAACACTTGAATTGATGTGGACATTATTTCCATCGCCGTAGGCGTCACGGTAGTCCGCCGCGAGCTCATCCTCCCCAGCCGGGAGCGAAGCCGCGAATGCCAACTGACTTCTTCTATCGGTTCTGGTCGCGGCGACTCTATCGACAGGAGGTCCTGCTGCATCAGATGGGCATCATGCTGAAGATCGACGGCAATAACGATATCAGCCCCCAGGGCGCGCGTTAGCGAGACCGGGACCGGATTAACCACCGCGCCGTCCACCAGCCAATAACCGTTATGCATCACCGGCGACATCAGACCCGGCATACTACAAGAGGCGCGAACCGCCATATGCAGATCGCCCTCCGTAAACCAAAGCTCGCGGCCTGTACTCAGATTGGTCGCGACCGCGGCAAAACGACGTTCGCAGTCCTCGATTTGCGTAATGGGCATGATTTGGCGGTATTGATTGAACACACGCTCGCCGCGCAGCAGACCGCCGCGCCGCCAGGAGAGATCCATTAAACGCAGCACGTCCCAATTACTAAAGGAGCTGACCCACTTTTCCAGCGCCGGGAGACGATTACAGGCATATGCCGCGCCAACCAGCGCGCCAATGGAACATCCCGCCACCACATCAACTTCGATTCCCGCCCGCTGCAGCGCTTTAATTACGCCAATGTGCGACCAACCGCGCGCAGCACCGGCCCCTAGCGCTAAACCAATCTTAAGCTTTCTCATTAGTACCGATACATATCCTTCCACTCCGAGCATGACATCAGCGCCATCGCTCAGTTAACATAAAGCACTTTGGCGCCCAGGCGCCGTAATTCTTTTCCATGGAGGCGATTTTGTCGCAATTATGCCCCTGTGGCAGCGCTCTGGAGTATAGCTCATGTTGCCAGCGATATCTGACTGGCGGTCAGCTTGCGCCGAGTCCGTCACAGCTGATGCGATCCCGCTATAGCGCATTCGTGATGAAGAATGCCGACTATTTAATCAAAACCTGGCATCCAGGCTGTGAAGCGCCACAATTTCGCGCCGATATCGAAAGAGGTTTTGCCAATACGCAGTGGCTTGGCCTAACCATTTTTGCTGTCGAAGACGGGCGTCAAGCCGATGAAGGCTTCGTTAGCTTTATCGCGCGCTTCACTGAAGATAACCGCCCCGGCGCGATTATTGAACGTTCCAGATTCTTAAAAGAAAACGGACAGTGGTACTATATTGATGGCACCCGACCATTAATCGGTCGAAACGACCCCTGCCCTTGTGGTTCAGGTAAAAAATTTAAAAAATGCTGCGGCCAATAAGGCCCGGCATCAGCAATTGCAAACACAACAGGATTTTCCCCGCGATGCATTCATTACAACGTAAAGTACTACGCACCATTTGCCCTGATCAGAAAGGCCTCATCGCGCGTATCACGAATATTTGCTACAAGCACGAGCTGAACATCGTGCAGAATAACGAGTTCGTCGACCATCGCACCGGTCGCTTCTTTATGCGTACCGAGCTCGAGGGCATTTTTAACGACGTTACCTTGCTTGCCGACCTCGATAGCGCCCTGCCGGAAGGCTCAATTCGCGAGCTCAACCCAGCCGGCCGCCGTCGGGTAGTCATTTTGGTGACCAAAGAGGCCCACTGTCTTGGCGATCTGCTGATGAAAGCCAACTACGGCGGACTGGACGTCGATATCGCCGCGGTTATCGGCAACCATGAAACTCTGCGCCCGCTGGTTGAAGGTTTTGGCATCCCGTTTGAGCTGGTGAGCCATGAGGGTCTGAGTCGCGAAGATCACGATAAACAAATGGGCGATGCTATCGCCGTCCACGATCCTGACTACGTGGTGCTGGCGAAGTATATGCGCGTGCTCACGCCGGAGTTTGTGGCTCGCTTCCCGAACAAGATCATCAATATTCACCACTCATTCTTACCGGCGTTTATCGGCGCGCGGCCTTATCATCAAGCCTACGAGCGCGGCGTGAAGATTATCGGCGCTACGGCGCATTACGTGAATGATAATCTGGATGAAGGTCCCATCATCATGCAGGACGTGATCCACGTCGATCATACCTATACCGCCGAAGATATGATGCGTGCCGGCCGTGACGTCGAAAAGAACGTATTGAGCCGCGCGCTTTATCAGGTACTGGCGCAACGCGTCTTTGTTTACGGCAACCGGACGATTATTCTTTAATCGACAGCGAAATGAATTGGTTAGCTTTACGGCGTTACGCGTAAAAATCAGGCAACCAGTTTATTTTTGTCAAAGGAATGCTTTACAGGGGCGCGTCATTTG
>CABUCP010000431.1 GCA_902490055.1 uncultured Klebsiella sp.
TTCCGGGCCTGAAATACGCTTAGGCTAAAACGTATTTTTCGATGGCAAAAGCGACGCCATCTTCAAGGTTCGATTTGGTGACGAAATTCGCCGCCTCTTTAACGGTCGGGATGGCGTTATCCATCGCCACGCCGACGCCGGCAAATTCAATCATCGCGATATCATTTTCCTGATCGCCAATCGCCATAATTTCTTCCGGCTTGATGCCCAGCGTATCGGCCAGCGACTTCACGCCGGTGCCTTTATTGACGCGTTTATCGAGGATTTCGAGGAAGTACGGCGCGCTTTTCAGCACGGTATACTTCTCTTTTACTTCCGCCGGGATACGGGCGATGGCCTGGTCGAGGATCGCCGGCTCATCAATCATCATGACCTTCAGCAGTTGAATATCGCGGTCCATATTTTCCGCTTCGCAGAACACCAGTGGAATCGTCGCCACGTAGGATTCATGCACGGTGTAGTAGCTGACGTCGCGGTTCGCGGTGTACAGCTTATTACGATCGAGCGCGTGGAAGTGGGAACCGACCTCGCGGGAGAGCTGCTCAAGGAAGCGGTAGTCGTCATAGCTCAACGCGGTTTGCGCCACGGTGCTGCCGTCGCTGGCCTTCTGTACCAGCGCGCCATTATAGGTGATGCAGTAGTCGCCTGGCTGTTCCATGTGCAGTTCTTTCAGGTAGCTGTGGACGCCGGCGTAAGGCCGCCCGGTAGTCAGCACCACGTTAACGCCGCGCGCGCGCGCCGCCGCGATGGCGGTTTTCACCGCCGGAGAGATGGTATGGTCCGGCAGCAGCAGCGTGCCGTCCATATCAATTGCAATCAGTTTAATAGCCATGGGATCCCCGGGTAAGATGAGTCTTCACTCATGCTAACGCGATTCCGCTCAAAAAACAGCTATCGGAAAGGGAGAAAACGGGGATGGATTGTGCTGAGGGGATTCCCCTTTTGCCGCAAAAGAAAAACCCGGCAGCGCAACGCGTACCGGGTTTAGCATATCTGTCGCCCCGGTAAACATCATACCACCGGGGAAATACAGGCTTAAATATCGATGTTCGCCGCTTTGAGGGCGTTTTCTTCGATAAAGGCGCGACGTGGTTCAACGGCATCGCCCATCAGGGTGGTGAACAGCTGGTCGGCGGCAATCGCATCTTTCACGGTGACGCGCAGCATGCGGCGGCTGTCCGGATCCATGGTCGTTTCCCACAGTTGATCCGGGTTCATCTCGCCCAGACCTTTATAACGCTGGATAGAGAGGCCGCGGCGAGACTCTTTCACCAGCCAGTCCAGCGCCTGCTCGAAGCTGGCAACCGGCTGACGGCGTTCGCCGCGCTCGATGAACGCGTCGTCTTCAATAAGCCCGCGCAGCTTCTCGCCGAGGGTGCAGATGCGGCGGTATTCCGCGCCGGTGATGAACTCGTTATCCAGCGGGTAGTCGGTATCGACGCCGTGAGTACGCACGCGCACGATCGGCTCGAACTGCTGCAGTTCGCTGTTTTCACGGATATCGAACTTCCACTGGCTGCCGTGCTGCTCTTTTTCGTTCAGCTCGCTGATAAGCTGGTTAATCCAGCGGGTCACGGTCTGCTCGTTGCTCAGATCGGCTTCGGCCAGCGTCGGCTGATAGATAAGCTCTTTCAGCATCGCTTTCGGGAAACGGCGCTCCATGCGGCCAATCATCTTCTGCGTTGCATTGTACTCGGCGACCAGTTTTTCCAGCGGCTCGCCGGCTAATGCCGGGGCGTTGGAGTTGGTGTGCAGGGTCGCGCCGTCGAGCGCGATGGAGATCTGGTACTGATCCATCGCTTCGTCGTCTTTAATATACTGCTCCTGCTTGCCTTTCTTCACTTTGTACAGCGGCGGCTGAGCAATGTAGACGTGGCCGCGTTCTACGATTTCCGGCATCTGACGGTAGAAGAAGGTCAACAGCAGGGTACGAATGTGCGAGCCGTCGACGTCCGCATCGGTCATGATGATGATGCTGTGATAGCGCAGTTTATCCGGGTTGTACTCATCGCGGCCGATGCCGCAACCGAGCGCGGTGATAAGCGTCGCCACTTCCTGGGAAGAGAGCATTTTATCGAAGCGGGCTTTCTCAACGTTGAGGATTTTACCCTTCAGCGGCAGGATAGCCTGGTTCTTACGGTTACGGCCCTGTTTCGCAGAGCCGCCCGCGGAGTCCCCTTCCACGAGGTACAGTTCAGACAGCGCCGGGTCGCGTTCCTGGCAATCCGCCAGTTTGCCCGGCAGGCCTGCCAGGTCAAGCGCGCCTTTACGACGGGTCATTTCACGGGCGCGACGTGCGGCTTCGCGCGCGCGCGCGGCATCGATGATTTTGCCAACCACGATTTTCGCATCGGACGGGTTTTCCAGCAGGTATTCGCTCAGCAGTTCGTTCATCTGCTGTTCAACCGCGGATTTCACCTCGGAAGAGACCAGCTTGTCTTTGGTCTGCGAGGAAAACTTCGGATCCGGCACCTTCACGGAAACGACGGCAATCAGGCCTTCACGCGCATCGTCGCCGGTGGCGCTGACTTTCGCTTTTTTGCTGTAGCCTTCTTTATCCATGTAGGCGTTCAGGGTACGAGTCATCGCCGCGCGGAAGCCCGCCAGGTGAGTACCGCCGTCACGCTGCGGAATGTTGTTGGTAAAGCAGTAGATATTTTCCTGGAAGCCATCGTTCCACTGCAGCGCGACTTCAACGCCGATACCGTCTTTTTCGGTGGAGAAATAGAAGATATTCGGGTGGATCGGCGTTTTGTTTTTGTTGAGATACTCAACAAACGCCTTGATGCCGCCTTCGTAGTGGAAATGGTCTTCTTTACCGTCGCGCTTATCGCGCAGGCGGATAGAGACCCCGGAGTTGAGGAACGACAGCTCGCGCAGACGTTTCGCCAGGATTTCGTATTCAAATTCGGTAACGTTGGTGAAGGTTTCATGGCTCGGCCAGAAACGCACCATGGTACCGGTGCTTTCGGTTTCACCGGTCACCGCCAGCGGCGCCTGCGGGACGCCGTGCTGATAAATCTGTTTGTGGACTTTGTTATCGCGCTGGATAACCAGCTCCAGCTTCTGCGACAGGGCGTTAACCACCGAGACGCCTACGCCGTGCAGGCCGCCGGAAACTTTATAGGAGTTATCATCGAATTTACCGCCGGCGTGCAGGACGGTCATGATAACTTCCGCCGCGGAGACGCCCTCTTCCGGGTGAATGCCGGTAGGGATGCCGCGACCGTCATCCTGTACGGAGACGGAGTTATCGCTGTGGATAGTAACAACGATGTCTTTACAGTAACCTGCGAGCGCTTCGTCGATAGCGTTATCCACAACCTCGAATACCATGTGGTGCAGACCGGTGCCGTCATCCGTGTCGCCGATATACATACCCGGGCGCTTACGCACCGCATCCAGCCCTTTCAGGACTTTGATACTGGAGGAGTCATAAGAATTCGACATCAACGTTTCTCGCTCAT
>CABUCP010000432.1 GCA_902490055.1 uncultured Klebsiella sp.
TGTTGTCAGAAGAGCTGAGACAAATCGTTTTTCGTACCATTGAATCGCTCCCGGAAGATTTACGCATGGCAATTACGTTGCGGGAGCTGGATGGCATGAGCTATGAAGAAATAGCCGCCATCATGGATTGTCCGGTTGGCACGGTACGTTCGCGTATCTTCCGGGCACGAGAAGCCATTGATAATAAAGTTCAACCGCTAATCAGGCGTTGACGATAGCGGAATACTGGAAAAGGGTATCAGGCATGCAGAAAGAAAAACTTTCGGCCTTAATGGATGGTGAAACGCTGGATAACGAACTGCTCAATGAGCTGAGTCGTTCTTCTGAAATGCAAAAAACCTGGGAGAGTTACCATCTTATCCGCGATACGCTGCGAGGCGATACCGCAGAGATGCTCCAATTTGATATCTCGTCCCGCGTGATGGCCGCCATCGAAAACGAACCTGCTCGTCAGGTTGCGCCGCTTATTCCTGAATCTCAACCCGCTCCACACCAGTGGCGTCAAATGCCGTTCTGGCAGAAAGTGCGCCCGTGGGCCAGCTCGCTTACCCAAATGGGCGTGGCAGCGTGCGTGTCTCTGGCCGTGATCGTTGGCGTTCAGCAATATAACGGACACTCCGATGCCTCCCAACAGCCGGAAGCGCCGGTGTTCAATACCATGCCGATGATGGGCAAAGCCAGCCCGGTTAGCCTGGGCGTTCCGGCTGATGCCTCCGCAGGTAGCGGTCAGCAGGCGCAGGTTCAGGAGCAACGTCGTCGTATTAATGCTATGCTGCAGGACTATGAATTGCAGCGTCGCCTGCACGCTGAGCAGCTTCAGTTTGGCCAGGCCCAGACTCAGCAAGCCGCTGTTCAGGTGCCGGGTTATCAAACTTTAGGAACGCAATCGCAGTAATGAAGCAACTTTGGTGTGCCATGTCGCTCATGGCAGGCAGCCTGTTCTTCTCCGCTAACGCCTCGGCTGATACATCGTCCGGGGCGTTGTTGCAGCAGATGAACCTGGCCAGCCAGTCCCTTAATTACGAGCTGTCTTTCGTCAGTATCAACAAACAGGGCGTTGAGTCGCTGCGCTATCGTCACGTGCGGTTAAACAACCAGCCTCTTGCCCAGTTGCTGCAGCTCGACGGCCCCCGTCGGGAAGTGGTGCTGCGCGGTACTGAAATCAGCTACTTCGAACCCGGCCTCGATCCGTTCACTCTGAACGGCGACTATATCGTCGACTCCCTGCCGTCACTGGTTTATACCGATTTCAAAAAGCTGGCCTCGTATTACGATTTCATCTCCGTAGGCCGGACGCGTATTGCCGATCGCCTGTGCGATGTCGTCCGCGTGGTCGCCCGCGACGGTACGCGTTATAGCTACATCGCATGGCTCGATGCCGAGACCAAGCTGCCGCTGCGCGTCGATTTACTTGACCGCGATGGCGAAACGCTGGAACAGTTCCGCGTAGTGTCATTCAATATCGGCGATAACGTGAGTTCGAGTATGGAAGCGTTGTCGAAAGCCAGCCTGCCGCCGCAGCTATCGGTCCCTGAAAGCGGCAATAAAGCCAACTTTAACTGGGCGCCGACCTGGCTGCCGCAGGGCGTAACGGAAATTTCCAGCAGTCAGCGTCGCTTACCGACCTTCGACGGTCCGGTTGAGTCACGTCTCTATTCCGACGGCCTGTTTAGTTTCTCCGTCAACGTGAACCGCGCGACGGCAAACAGTAGCGATCAGCTACTGCGCACCGGGCGCCGCACCGTCAGTACCTCGGTGCGCGATAACGCCGAAATTTCGGTGGTGGGCGAATTACCGCCGCAGACGGCAAAACGTATCTCCGACAGCATTAAGTTCAGGGCCGCGCAATGATCAAAGAGTGGGCGACCGTCGTCTCCTGGCACAACGGCATGGCGCAGGTTCACTGCGATGTTAAAGCCTCCTGCAGCAGCTGCGCCTCGCGCGCCGGCTGCGGTAGCCGGGTGCTGAACAAGCTAGGGCCGCAAACCAGCCATACCATCAGCGTTCCCTGCGAGCAGCCGCTGACGGCCGGGCAAAAAGTGGAGCTGGGTATTGCCGAAAGCAGCCTGCTGGGCTCGGCGTTGCTGGTCTACATGGCGCCGCTGTTGGGGCTGTTTGTGATGGCGTCGATTTTTCAGGTGCTGTTCGCCAGCGATATCGCTTCGCTGTGCGGCGCGGTGCTAGGCGGCGTCGGCGGGTTCCTGGTGGCGCGCGGTCTATCGCCGCAGCTGGCTGCCCGTCAGTCATGGCAGCCGGTAATTTTAAGCGTCGGTTTGCCGCCGGATCTGCTGCGCGTTGATACGCCTTCCTCTGATATGGGGCAGTAATTTCACTGGCCCTCATCTTTATTTACTCTTCGCTTCACAACGCCACAATTTCTGCCGTTATGCTGGATCTAACAGCATTTCCTGGTTTCGCGGATGTAGTGTAGAATGCGGCGTTTTCGGATTAAAAAACGTCAGGCACAGAACAGCGGCCTCATGAGACTCGTAAGGCATAATTAACTCTAAATATGAAGAATATACGTAACTTTTCGATCATCGCTCACATCGACCACGGTAAATCGACGCTGTCTGACCGTATCATCCAGATTTGCGGTGGCCTTTCTGATCGCGAAATGGCGGCCCAGGTTCTGGACTCCATGGACCTTGAGCGTGAGCGCGGCATTACCATCAAGGCGCAGAGCGTCACCCTCGACTATAAAGCCGGTGATGGTGAAACTTATCAGCTCAACTTTATCGACACCCCGGGCCACGTTGACTTCTCCTATGAAGTATCGCGCTCCCTGGCGGCGTGCGAAGGCGCGCTGCTGGTGGTTGACGCCGGGCAGGGCGTAGAAGCCCAGACCCTCGCAAACTGCTATACCGCGATGGAAATGGACCTCGAAGTCGTTCCGGTTCTCAACAAGATCGACCTGCCTGCGGCCGATCCTGAGCGCGTAGCGGACGAAATCGAAGACATCGTCGGTATCGACGCTCACGACGCGGTGCGCTGCTCAGCGAAAACCGGCGTTGGCGTACCCGACGTGCTGGAGCGCCTGGTGCGCGATATTCCGCCGCCGGAAGGCGATCCGGATGCGCCGCTGCAGGCGCTGATTATCGACTCCTGGTTTGATAACTACTTAGGCGTTGTCTCGCTGGTGCGTATTAAAAACGGCACCATGCGCAAAGGCGACAAAATTAAGGTGATGAGCACCGGTCAGGTTTATAACGCCGACCGCCTGGGCATCTTCACCCCGAAACAGGTTGACCGTACCGAGCTGAAATGCGGCGAGGTAGGCTGGCTGGTTTGCGCCATTAAAGACATCCTCGGCGCGCCGGTGGGCGATACCCTGACCGCCGCGCGTAATCCGGCGGACAAAGCCCTGCCGGGCTTCAAAAAAGTGAAGCCGCAGGTTTACGCTGGCCTGTTCCCGGTGAGCTCTGATGACTATGAAAACTTCCGCGATGCCTTGGGTAAACTGAGCC
>CABUCP010000433.1 GCA_902490055.1 uncultured Klebsiella sp.
ACAACAAGGCTTCTGGGTACCACCGCCAGCAGGACTGACACCGTCGCCGGATCAACTTCGGCGCCAACGCGGATCGCACAATCGATATTATCGCTAAGAAAATCGACGGTTTTGTCATTGAGCATCCATTCGACGGATAGCTCGGGATAACGTTGCAAAAAACTCACCAGCGGCCCTAGTAGCTGCTGCTGGCCGAAAGCGTGCGGCGCTCGGACCCGCAGCACCCCTACCGGCCGGTCTTCAACGATACGCAGGTCATCCTCCAGCGCCAGCCAGCTGTCCACCAGCCGTCGCGCGTGTTGATAACAGCGCTCGCCGTCATCGGTCAGCTTCATCGCATGGGTCGTTCGCAGAATAAGCCTCGCGCCGAGTAGCCCTTCCAGCGACTGCAGGCGCCGGCTGACCGTGGCCTGGGTGGTATTCATCTGCACGGCAGCCGTTGACAGCGAACCGGCTTCAACAATACGAATAAACGTTCGCATCAGTTCAATCCGATCTATACGCTCTTGTTTCTTCATTTCCATTTTGCCTATACGTGCTACGTATAACCGTTTTACCACTACCCTATCTACCGCGCCAGCCTGCTTCAGTGAACAATAGCGCCATCGCATCTAAGAGGGCATCACTATGACACCGCTTCCTTTATCCAGCCGCGAGGCCGGCTGGGTTATTTTTATTCTCGCATTAGGCGCTGGATTCAGCGTCGCTTCAATCTACTACGCCCAGCCGCTGCTACCGTTAATCGGCGCCAATCTGCATCTCAGCGTTGAGGGCATGGGGCTGGTCCCCACGCTAACTCAAGCCGGCTATGCATTAGGGATTTTATTCCTGCTACCGTTGGGCGACCGCCATGACCGCAGAACGCTAATCCTGCTGAAAAGCGCAGCGCTGGCAGTGCTGTTGCTTATCTGTAGCCTGACCGGGCAGCTCACCTCGCTACTGGTTGTCAGCCTGCTAATCGGCATGGCGGCGACCATGGCGCAGGATATTGTCCCGGCGGCAGCGATTCTGGCGCCAGCGGGTAAACAGGGCAAAATGGTCGGCACGGTGATGACCGGCCTGCTACTGGGGATCCTGCTCTCGCGTACCGTCAGCGGTCTGGTGGGCGCGCTCTTCGGCTGGCGGGTAATGTACCAGGCGGCAGCGGTCAGTATTGCCTTGATTGGTCTGCTGATGTGGCGCATCCTGCCGCGCTTTGAGACCCACTCCACCCTCAGCTACCCGCAATTGATGAAATCAATGGCGCACCTGTGGCAACGCTATCCGGCGCTGCGCCGCGCGGCGGTTGCTCAGGGGTTTTTATCTATTGCTTTTAGCGCTTTTTGGTCGACGCTGGCCGTCATGCTCGCCGAACATTACCAGATGGGTAGCGCAGTAGCAGGCGGCTTCGGTATCGCCGGAGCCGCAGGCGCGCTGGCTGCGCCGCTGGCAGGCGGGCTGGCGGACAAATTTGGCGCAGGCAGGGTCACCCAACTCGGCGCGGCGCTGGTGACCGTATCCTTTGCCTTAATGTTCGCGCTGCCTGCCCTGCCTGTACACGGCCAATTGGCGCTCATAGCGCTCTCGGCTATCGGTTTCGATCTTGGCCTACAGTCAAGCCTGGTGGCGCACCAGAACCTGGTTTACAGCCTCGAACCGCAGGCTCGCGGGCGGCTTAACGCGCTATTGTTCACCGTTGTTTTCATCGGTATGGCGCTGGGTTCTGTGCTGGGAAGCAAACTGTACGTGCTGGCTGGCTGGAATGGCGTGGTGATTCTGGCGGTGGGCAGCGGCGCGATTGCTCTGGTTATCCGCCTGTTGGAAAATGCCCGTTTGCAGGCTGCCGGGCGCATCGCGAGATAAAAAAAACCCGCTCCGCTTTGCGGAACGGGTTGATGAAGGCCCGGCGTATCGAGTTACTAAATCGTGCGGCGGGCAAACTCTTTCAGACGGAAGCCCAGCAGCAGCAGGGTTGCAAAGTAGGCAACCACACCTGCCACCACCACTGCCATCAGGCGCATCAGGCGGAACGGCATCGTCCCCTGCGACCATTCCGGCATCAGGTACATCACGCCAAGCAGCGCCGCGGCCATCACCAGCACCGCAATGACCAGACGCAGCAGGAAGATGAACCAACCCGGCTGCGGGGTGAAAATTTTCTGCTTACGTAATTGCCAGTAGAGCAACGCGGCGTTGAGACAAGCCGCCAGACCGATCGACAGCGACAGACCGGCATGTTTCAGCGGGCCAATAAACGCCAGGTTCATCACCTGGGTCATAATCAGCGTCACAATGGCGATTTTGACCGGCGTTTTGATATCCTGGCGCGAGTAGAACCCCGGCGCCAGCACCTTAACCACAATCAGCCCCATCAGCCCGACCGAATAAGCCACCAGCGCGCGCTGGGTCATCGCCGCATCGAAGGCGTTAAATTTACCGTACTGGAACAGCGATACGGTGAGCGGTTTGGCGAGAATGCCCAATGCCACCGCGCTTGGCAACGCCAGAAGGAAGCACAGCCGCAGGCCCCAATCCATCAGGCGGCAATACTCATCATGGTTGCCGCTGGCGAAGCTTTTCGATAGCGACGGCAGCAGGATGGTCCCTAAGGCAACACCCAGTACTCCGGAGGGAAACTCCATCAGGCGGTCGGCGTAATACATCCACGAGACCGAGCCGGAAACAAGGAAAGAGGCGAAAATAGTATTGATGATCAGCGAGATCTGGCTAACAGAAACGCCCAAAATCGCCGGCCCCATCTGTTTGACGACGCGGATTGCCCCGGCATCTTTGAGGTTAATCCGCGGCAGCACCAGCATACCGATTTTTTTCAGATGCGGCAGTTGATACGCCAGTTGCAGGATGCCGCCGACGGTCACCGCCCACGCCATTGCCAGCATCGGTGGGTGGAAATAAGGCGCGGCGAACAGCGCAAAGCCGATCATGCTGACGTTCAGGAAGGTCGGCGCAAAGGCGGGAACCGAAAAGCGGTTCCAGGTGTTGAGGATTGCCCCCACCAGTGAGGCCAGTGAAATTAATAAAATATAGGGGAAGGTGATACGCAACAGCTGAGTAGTCAGCGCAAATTTATCCGGGGTGTCGGCAAAACCGGGGGCGGTAATGGTAATAACCCACGGCGCAGCAAGCATTCCCAGCACCGTCACCAGCGCCAGTACCAGCGTTAAAAGCCCGGAGACATAAGAGATGAATACGCGCGTCGCGTCTTCGCCCTGCTTGCTTTTATATTCAGCAAGGATCGGGACAAATGCCTGGGAGAATGCGCCTTCGGCAAAAATACGCCGTAAAAGATTTGGTAATTTGAATGCCACAAAAAAGGCGTCAGTGGCCATCCCGGCGCCGAAAATACGCGCAACGATCGCATCACGCGCAAAGCCCAGCACGCGCGAGAACATAGTCATTGAGCTAACTGCCGCTAATGATTTTAAAAGATTCATTA
>CABUCP010000434.1 GCA_902490055.1 uncultured Klebsiella sp.
ATTAATAAAGAAGAGGTTGTCCCGGCCGAATACATGTCTTCGGTGCAGGGGGTGTTTGAACACGACGAAACCCGCAACGACTTCTACGGCCGCCAGCTGGAAGCCGCCGCGCATAAATATGAAACCGAGCTGCGTCCGCCGTTCTTTAGCGCGTTGGTTGATTACGTCAAACAGGGCAACAGCGCCTTTGATTGCCCGGGGCATCAGGGCGGTGAATTCTTCCGCCGTCATCCCGCCGGGAATCAGTTTGTCGAGTATTTCGGCGAGCCCCTGTTCCGTTCCGACCTGTGCAACGCCGACGTCGCTATGGGCGATCTGCTGATCCACGAAGGAGCGCCATGCATTGCCCAACAGCATGCGGCGAAAGTCTTCAATGCCGATAAAACCTACTTCGTGCTTAACGGCACCTCCTCTTCCAACAAAGTGGTGCTCAACGCGCTGCTGACCCCGGGCGACCTGGTGCTGTTCGACCGCAACAACCATAAATCCAACCACCACGGCGCGCTGCTGCAGGCCGGGGCTACGCCGGTGTATCTGGAAACCGCACGTAACCCGTATGGCTTTATCGGCGGGATCGATGCCCACTGCTTCGAAGAGCGTTACCTGCGTGAACTGGTCGCGGAGGTGGCGCCGAATCGTCAACAGGATGCCCGCCCGTTCCGCCTGGCGGTCATTCAATTAGGTACCTACGACGGCACCATTTATAACGCTCGTCAGGTGGTCGATAAAATTGGTCATCTGTGCGATTACATCCTGTTTGACTCCGCGTGGGTCGGCTACGAGCAGTTCATTCCGATGATGGCCGACTGTTCGCCGCTGCTGCTGGAATTGAACGAAAACGATCCGGGTATCCTGGTCACCCAGTCGGTGCACAAACAGCAGGCCGGTTTCTCCCAGACCTCGCAAATCCATAAAAAAGACAGCCATATCAAAGGCCAGCAGCGCTATGTTCCACACAAGCGTTTGAATAACGCCTTTATGATGCACGCCTCCACCAGCCCGTTCTATCCGCTGTTTGCCGCACTGGATATCAACGCCAAAATGCATGAAGGCGAAAGCGGCCGCAACATGTGGATGGACTGCGTCATGAACGGCATCAAGGCGCGTAAGCTGATCCTTGAAAGCTGTAAACACATCCGTCCGTTCGTGCCGAAAATGGTCGATGGTAAACCGTGGCAGTCGTATGAAACCGCGCAAATCGCCGTTGACCTGCGTTTCTTCGAATTTGGTCCGGGCGACCGCTGGCACGCCTTTGATGGTTACGCTGAACATCAGTACTTCGTCGATCCGTGCAAACTGCTGCTCACCACGCCGGGTATTAACACCGCCAGCGGCGAATATGAATCCTTCGGCGTGCCGGCCACCATTCTCGCCAACTTCCTGCGTGAGAACGGCGTGGTACCGGAAAAATGCGACCTTAACTCCATTCTGTTCCTGCTGACCCCGGCTGAAGATATGGCCAAGCTGCAGCAGCTGGTCGCCCTGCTGGCGCGCTTCGATAAGCTGCTCGACGCCGATGCGCCGCTGCAGGAGGTGCTGCCGTCTATCTACAGCCAGCACAAAGAGCGTTATGCCGGTTATACCCTGCGCCAGCTGTGCCAGGAAATGCATGACCTGTATGCCCGCCACAACGTGAAACAGCTGCAGAAAGAGATGTTCCGTAAAGATCACTTCCCACGCGTGGTGATGAACCCGCAAGAGGCCAACTACGCCTATCTGCGCGGCCAGGTTGACCTGGTCCCACTGCCGAAAGCCGAAGGCCGCGTGGCTGCCGAAGGTGCCCTGCCTTACCCGCCGGGAGTGCTGTGCGTAGTTCCGGGCGAAGTATGGGGCGGCGCTGTTCTGCAGTATTTCACCGCACTTGAAGAAGGGATCAACCTGCTGCCGGGCTTCGCGCCGGAACTTCAGGGGGTTTACATCCAGGAGCACGATGGCCGTAAACAGGTCTGGTGCTATGTCATCGCTGAAAGCGAGAAACAAAGCGCGCTGCTGAAAGGGGAAACTGTATGAGCAAATCCAGTAACAAGATGGGAGTGGTACAGCTCACCATCTTAACCATGGTCAACATGATGGGCTCCGGCATCATCATGTTGCCCACCAAGCTGGCGGAGGTGGGGACTATCTCCATCATCTCCTGGCTGGTGACGGCGGTAGGCTCGATGGCGCTGGCGTGGGCCTTCGCCAAATGCGGGATGTTCAGCCGCAAATCGGGCGGGATGGGCGGCTACGCCGAGTATGCGTTCGGCAAGTCTGGCAACTTTATGGCCAACTATACCTACGGCGTCTCGCTGCTGATCGCCAACGTCGCCATCGCTATCTCCGCTGTGGGCTATGGCACCGAGTTATTCGGCGCCGCTCTGTCGCCAGTGCAGATTGGTCTGGCGACCATCGGAGTGCTGTGGATTTGTACCGTGGCAAACTTCGGCGGCGCGCGCATTACCGGCCAAATCAGTAGCATCACCGTATGGGGGGTGATCATTCCGGTCGTCGGCCTGTGCATTATCGGCTGGTTCTGGTTTAGCCCAACGATGTACGTCGAGTCCTGGAACCCGCACCACGTTCCGTTCTTCGGCGCCGTAGGTTCGTCTATCGCCATGACGTTGTGGGCCTTCCTCGGTCTGGAATCCGCCTGCGCCAACACGGATGTGGTAGAAAACCCAGAACGTAACGTCCCGATTGCCGTCCTCGGCGGTACTCTCGGCGCGGCGGTTATCTATATTATTTCGACCAACGTCATCGCCGGGATCGTGCCGAACATGGATCTGGCCAACTCCACCGCGCCGTTTGGCCTGGCGTTTGCTCAGATGTTCACGCCTGGCGTGGGTAAAGTGATTATGGGGCTGATGGTGATGTCCTGCTGCGGCTCGCTGCTCGGCTGGCAGTTCACTATCGCGCAGGTATTTAAATCATCGTCTGACGAAGGTTATTTCCCGAAAATCTTCTCCCGCGTGTCGGCCTCCGGCGCGCCGATTCAGGGGATGCTGACCATCGTTATTCTGCAAACCGGTTTGTCGCTGATGACCATTAGCCCATCGTTGAGCAACCAGTTCAACGTGCTGGTGAACCTGGCGGTGGTGACTAACATCATCCCGTATATTCTGTCGATGGCCGCGCTGGCGATTATCCAGAAAATGGCCAATGTGGAACCGGGCAAGGCGCGCTCCACCAACGTGATTGCCTTTATCGGCGCGGTATACAGCTTCTATGCGCTGTACTCCTCCGGCGAAGAGGCGATGCTCTACGGCGCGATCGTGACCTTTATGGGCTGGACGCTGTACGGCCTGGTATCACCGCGCTTTGAAATGAAAAATAAACACAGCTAATGCTGAACCCCGGCGGCGAGCCTGTCGCCGCCGGAACTTTCAATGCAGGAAATAAACCGTTACTTGATATAGGAATCCAGCACCTTCAGCACCACTTCTAAA
>CABUCP010000435.1 GCA_902490055.1 uncultured Klebsiella sp.
TATCAAGGAGTTGATTATGGCTGATTTGCATTCTACCCCAGATATCACCGTTAGCGGAACCGAGCGTCAGCTGCTGGTTGGCTATCGGCCCAATGGCCGGGATACCAGTACACCAAGTCTTACCCTTTCCGGCAAGTGGCTACGCGAAGCGGGATTCGATACCGGGAAGCCGGTCACGGTTAAGGTGATGGATGGCTGCATTGTGTTGTTACCGCTCAGCGATAAAGAAGAGAAATTAACAGCCGAATTACGGCATATTCAACAATCGCTGAAAAGCGTCAACGGCACGCTGCAACATACCCGATAGCGCGAACAAGAAAAATCCCCGGGTGGCGGCTAGCGCCTTACCCGGGCTACCAGACGGCGCAGAACCGTAGCCTTGCTGAGCGCAGCGCGAGCAGGGAAAATTCCCGCGTCTTAATACCTTCACTTTCCGGATAACCGCTCGCAAATGCGCCAGATTAATCGTTCGTCTAATGAAATTTATGCCCCGCTTCTGACATACTCTACCGTTGTGAACAGGTTGACCCGGAGACCATATGGCAAAGGAAAATATAACGTCGTCCCCAGCAGGTGAATTCATTATGTTTGCCAGCGGTGATGGGAAAGTACGCGTTGAATGCCGCTTTGAGCAAGAAACACTATGGCTCCCTCAAGCAACTATCGCCAACCTTTATCAAGTCACTCCACAAGCCGTTACACAGCATATTAAAGCGATCTATGAGGAAGGCGAATTTGAGCAAAACGCAACCTGTAAGTCTTACTTACAAGTTCAACAGGAAGGTAGCCGTCAGGTAAGCCGCAACCGGCTTCATTACAGCCTGCCTGTCATACTCGCTGTTGGCTATCGCGTTCGCTCCTCTCGCGGCACGCAGTTCCGCCAGTGGGCAACCCAGACGCTCCAGGAATACCTGATCAAAGGTTTTGTGATGGACGATGAGCGGCTGAAGAATCCGCCT
The DNA here is from genome assembly GCA_902490055.1 of uncultured Klebsiella sp. Lineage (GTDB taxonomy): Bacteria > Pseudomonadota > Gammaproteobacteria > Enterobacterales > Enterobacteriaceae > Klebsiella. The sequence goes on from CABUCP010000435.1 coordinate 960, forward strand.
GTGGGTTCATCGGCAGTACCCGACTATTTCGATGAGATGCTGGAGCGTATCCGCGATATTCGCGCCAGCGAACGCCGCGTTTATTTGCGGGTGCGAGAGATTTTTGCATTAGCGGCTGACTATCAACCATCGCTAAAAGAAACCACGCAGTTTTTTCAAACTATCCAGAACAAATTACATTTTGCCTGTACCGGGCATACCGCCGCTGAACTCATTCATCAGCGTGCTGACGCCAGTCAGCCGCATATGGGGCTGACCAGCTATAAAGGTGAAGAGGTGCATAAGTGTGACGTGACGGTGGCAAAAAATTATCTCACTCAGGATGAAGTCAACGAGCTTAACCGCGTAGTTAACATGTGGCTGGATTTTGCCGAGGATCAGGCCCGTCGTCGTCAGCAGGTCTTTTTACGCGACTGGCAGGATAAGCTGGATCAGTTCCTGCAATTTAACGACCGTGAGGTTTTGCAAGGCGCAGGTAAAGTCAGTAAGAAAATGGCCGATGAAAAAGCGCAGACGGAATATAGTCAGTTTGCTGAGCAACAGCGGCGCTTAAAGGAAGCCGAAGGTGAAAAGGATATCGCTGGTTTGCTACAGTGGAAAACAGAGCCTAAAAAGTAGCTCAGGATGCCTGATAGCGCGAGCAAGTCCTCGGGTGGCGGTTAACGCCTCACCCAAGCTACGCCCGGCATGTGATCTGTAGGCCCGCGCAAGCGTAGCGCCGCCGGGCAATAACCGCGGGTAAAGAGCCGCTTTTGCGCCGGATGGCGGCTAGCGCCTTATCCGGTCTACGCTCTGATAGCGCGAGCAAGCCCTCGGGTGGCGGCTGACGCCTTACCCGTGCTACGCCCTACGCCCGGCATATGATCTGTAGGCCCGCGCAAGCGTAGCGCCGCCGGGCAATAACCGCGGGTAAAGAGCCGCTTTTGCGCCGGATGGCGGCTAGCGCCTTATCCGGCCTACAGTCTGATAGTTCGAGCAAGCCCCCCCCCCGGGTGGCGGCTGGCGCCTTACCCTGGCTACCAGACGGTGCAGAACCGTAGCCCTGCTGAGCGCAGCGCGAGCAGGGAAAATTCCCGCCTCAGAAGTAATAGCCAATATTGACGTTAGTGCGGAAGTACCATTTACCGCTGCCCTCGGACTGGGTGCTGGTCCAGCCGGTGGAATTCAGCGCGCCGCCCCACGGATTAGCGTTCTTCGCCCAGCTGAGATCGACCCAGAACATCACCGGCAGCGCAAAAACCTGTACGCCAAGGGTGTTCATCTGTGAATCGCTCCAGCCGCTTTTATCTTTCCACAGCACGCTGTAATCGTTGTAAAAACGCAGCTTCGATACGCCGCCCCACTTCACATCGACATCGCGGGCGACGTTGAGCGACGCGGTCGTCGCTTTCGCCGGGATCAGGTAGGCCGGCGTCAGGCCGTTGCCGCCCATCAGAATCGTATCGTCGCTGACGCCCGCCGGGTTCTTCGGATCGTACTGATAGCGAATCAGCTGCGAAGTCAGCTGCCACGGCCCATTATGCAACATGCCGTGCACCCCCGCCGCCCAGAAGGTACCATCGTCGTCGGTCTCGCGGTTGTGCAACCGCGCTAGCGCCAGCGAGCCGCCCAGTTCGTTATTCCAGCCGCCGCCGTGGAAATCACGCGCAATACGCACATTCACCTGATCGCGCTTTTCATTATGCTGCTGATGCTGGGTTGGATAGATGGTGTTTTTCAGCCGATCGTAATCGCCAACGTCTGGCGCATAGCGCAAATTCTCCGGCTCCATCCATGGGAAATAAGCCACATCCAGCGACCAGTTATTATCATGATATTGATAGTTCACGCCGCTGCCGGCGCTAACGCCAAAGCCTAAATAAAACGGAATACCGTAGGACCAGCCAAATTGCGGATAAGGCTCAAGGCCAAATGGTTTGCCGGGGATCCCCAGCTGGATATTATTATTGTTGTCGAAGCGATACCCTACGTAAGCGCGGTCGATGGCGTATTTTCGGTGATCCTGGAACCAGAATCCGGCATCAAAGAAATAATTATCATAGAAACCGCTGCTGTCGATACGGAACGTATCAAAACGCAGATGCGGCGGGTTGCGGTAATTACTGCCTTTCCAGTCTTCATAGCGATAGTTAGCCCGCAGCGCGCCGCCGAAATCCAGCCCGGCGAGATTGTCCGCACTGCGCCAGCCGATATGCGGGAACGGCTTGCCGTCATCCGCCAGCGCCAGCCCGCTGGTCGCGGCTGCCAGCAGCAGCGAAAGGAGTATTTTACGCATAGCACATCCCTCACTTTATTTTTATAAGCGATAAAAGACCGTCGATTAATATCGACTTATTATTTTGTCTCAGTGGTGAAACTCTTAATTAAATAGCACGATGGTTTTATTTTTGTTCCAAATATGAAACTCTGTTTATTATTTGATAGAAGAAAAATCGCACGCAGGATGTCGGGAGTCAAGGTAT
>CABUCP010000436.1 GCA_902490055.1 uncultured Klebsiella sp.
GTCAAACAGTGCGATGAGCGTGGTTATCCTTGCCGCAGGCAAAGGGACCCGCATGTATTCCGATCTTCCTAAGGTGCTGCATACTCTGGCCGGGAAGCCAATGGTGCAACACGTCATTGATGCGGCTAAAGATTTAGGCGCTTCCGCGGTACACCTGGTGTACGGCCACGGTGGCGATTTGCTGCGTCAAACGTTGCATGAAGATAACCTCAACTGGGTGCTTCAAGCAGAGCAACTCGGCACCGGCCACGCGATGCAGCAGGCGGCGCCGTTCTTCAATGATGATGAAGACATTTTGATGCTTTACGGCGACGTGCCGCTAATCTCCGTTGAGACGTTACAGCGCCTGCGCGCCGCAAAACCGCAGGGCGGCATTGGCCTGTTGACGGTGAAGCTGGACGATCCAACTGGCTATGGCCGCATCACGCGTGAGAATGACCAGGTGACGGGTATCGTCGAACACAAAGATGCCAGCGAGGCGCAGCGCCAGATTCAGGAGATCAATACCGGGATTTTGGTTGCTAACGGCGCGGACCTGAAACGCTGGTTGGCGAAGCTCACCAACAATAACGCCCAGGGCGAATACTACATCACCGACATTATCGCGATGGCCCATCAGGAAGGGCATGAGATCGTTGCCGTTCATCCGCAGCGCCTGAGCGAAGTTGAAGGGGTGAACAATCGTCTGCAGCTTGCGCGTCTGGAACGCGTTTATCAGTCCGAACAGGCGGAAAAGCTACTGCTGGCGGGCGTGATGCTGCGCGATCCGGCGCGTTTCGATCTGCGTGGCGCGTTGAAACACGGGCGTGATGTCGAAATTGATACTAACGTTATTTTGCAAGGTAACGTCGTACTGGGCGATCGCGTGAAGATCGGCGCCGGCTGCGTAATTACAGACAGCGTCATTGGCGATGATTGCGAAATCAGCCCCTATAGCGTGGTTGAGGATGCTCAGCTGCAGGCGGCCTGTACCATCGGCCCATTTGCGCGCCTGCGCCCTGGCGCCGAGTTGCTGGAAGGCGCCCACGTTGGCAACTTCGTTGAAATGAAGAAAGCGCGTCTGGGTAAAGGTTCGAAGGCAGGACACCTTTCCTACCTTGGCGACGCGGAAATTGGCGACAACGTCAATATCGGCGCGGGTACCATCACCTGTAACTACGATGGCGCAAACAAGCATAAAACGATTATCGGCGATGACGTTTTTGTCGGCTCGGATACGCAGCTGGTGGCGCCGGTGAGCGTCGGTAATGGCGTAACGATTGCCGCAGGTACCACCGTGACGCGGAACATCGCCGACAACGAACTGGTATTAAGCCGCGTGCCGCAGGTCCATAAACAAGGCTGGCAGCGTCCGGTGAAGAAGAAGTGAATTCTTGATTGTCGCCGGGGGAACGTCGCCCGGCGAACCAGGATGAGAGGGCCAATATAGGTCCCCGTCCGCAGGCAGTACCATAAAAATAACCCCACTCTCTACAAGGCTCGGGGCGCCCGTAACGCGGGCAAATACAGGTCAGCGACAACGCATGGCATATCGCCATTATCAGGAAATTTAACTATGTGTGGAATTGTTGGCGCAGTCGCGCAGCGTGATATTGCTGAAATCCTTCTCGAAGGTTTACGTCGTCTGGAATACCGTGGCTATGACTCTGCCGGTCTGGCTGTGGTCGACAGCGAAGGTCATATGACCCGTGTTCGTCGTCTTGGTAAAGTTCAGATGCTGGCTCAGGCGGTGGAAGAACAACCGTTACACGGCGGTACCGGGATTGCCCATACCCGCTGGGCGACGCACGGCGAGCCGTCAGAAAGCAATGCGCATCCGCATGTTTCTGAACATATTGCGGTGGTCCATAACGGGATCATCGAAAACCACGAACCGCTGCGCGCTCTGCTGCAGTCCCGCGGTTATGTTTTTGTCTCTGAGACCGATACCGAAGTGATCGCGCATCTGGTGCACTGGGAGCTGGAACAGGGCGGTACCCTGCGTGAAGCGGTCCTGCGTGCTATCCCGCAGCTGCGCGGCGCCTACGGCACGGTGATCATGGATACCCGCGATCCGGGTACTCTGCTGGCGGCACGCTCAGGCAGCCCGCTGGTCATTGGCCTGGGCATGGGCGAAAACTTTATCGCTTCTGACCAGCTGGCGCTGCTGCCGGTGACCCGCCGCTTTATCTTCCTCGAAGAGGGCGATATTGCCGAAGTTACCCGTCGTACGGTGGTGATTTTCGATAAATCCGGCGCGGAAGTGAATCGCCAGGAGATCGAATCTAATCTGCAGTATGACGCTGGTGATAAAGGCATCTACCGCCACTACATGCAGAAAGAAATTTACGAGCAGCCAAACGCCATCAAGAACACCCTGACCGGGCGCATCAGCCATGGCGAAGTCGATCTCAGCGAACTGGGTCCGAACGCCAATACGCTACTGTCACAGGTTGAGCACATTCAGATTGTCGCCTGTGGCACCTCGTACAACTCCGGGATGGTCTCCCGCTACTGGTTCGAAGCGTTGGCCGGCGTGCCGTGCGATGTCGAAATCGCTTCGGAATTCCGCTACCGCAAATCCGCGGTGCGCCGCAACAGCCTGATGATCACCCTCTCCCAGTCCGGCGAGACGGCGGATACTCTGGCGGCGCTGCGCCTGTCAAAAGAACTGGGGTATCTTGGTTCACTGGCCATCTGCAACGTTCCGGGTTCTTCTCTGGTGCGTGAATCCGATCTGTCGCTGATGACCAAAGCCGGTACCGAAATTGGCGTGGCTTCGACCAAAGCCTTTACCACTCAGCTGACCGTGCTATTGATGCTGGTGGCGAAACTAGCGCGTTTGAAAGGCCAGGATGCCGCTATCGAACAGGATATCGTGCATGGTCTGCAGGCATTACCGAACCGTATCGAGCAGATGCTGTCGCAGGATAAGCGCATCGAACAGCTGGCGGAACGTTTCTCCGATAAGCAGCACGCGCTGTTCCTTGGCCGTGGCGATCAGTACCCGATCGCGCTGGAAGGGGCGCTGAAGCTGAAAGAGATCTCCTATATTCACGCTGAAGCTTATGCGGCGGGCGAGCTGAAACACGGCCCGCTGGCGCTGATTGATGCCGAAATGCCGGTGATTGTGGTCGCGCCGAACAACGAACTGTTGGAAAAACTGAAATCCAACATTGAAGAAGTTCGCGCCCGCGGCGGCGAGCTGTACGTCTTCGCCGACGGCGACGCCGGCTTTAACGGCAGCGATAATATGCACATCATTGAGATGCCGCATGTTGAAGAGGTGATTGCCCCAATCTTCTATACCGTGCCACTGCAGCTGTTGGCTTACCACGTCGCGCTGATCAAAGGCACCGACGTTGACCAGCCGCGTAATCTGGCGAAATCGGTCACCGTAGAGTAATCAGGCTGTACGGACCGATACTCT
>CABUCP010000437.1 GCA_902490055.1 uncultured Klebsiella sp.
TTATACCAGAAAATTTTTAGTCGGGGGTAAAGTGACGTAAATGTTGAACCGTCGCCAGCCAGGCGGCTACCCAGCCAATCATCGAGCAGACGATCAGCATCAGCAGACATTCGTCAAAACCTAAGCCGCTGATTTCAAACTTAGTACCGAATACTTTTGCCACTTCCGTCACCGCTGACGAGAGACGCATGACCAGAATCTCCGACAGGATCAGCGACAAAAATGCCCCCGCGAAGCCCAGCAGCGCGCCGCCATAAAGGAACGGGCGCAGGATAAAACCGTCGGTGGCGCCGATCAGCTTCTGCACGTTGATGGTATCGCGGCGGGCGAAGATGCTCAGACGCACGCTGTTGCCGATAACGAGGAATACCGCGGCAATCATCAGTACGCCGATCATCGCCGACACGCGGCCAACCAGCCCGGTCAGCGACGCCAGGCGCGCAAACCAGCTATCGTCCATGCGCACTTCATCGACGCCCTGAATACGGGAGACGCGATCGCGCAGGGTGTTAAGCGAATCAGTATTCTGGAAATCAAGCTTCGGCACGACAATCGCCACCGCCGGCAGCGGGTTCTCTTCCAGCATATCCAGCGCGCCGCCGAACCCGGACCAGTTACGGAACTCGCCCAGCGCTTCATCGCGCGACAGATAGTTGACCTTTTCTACCCCCTGCTCCGCCTGCAGTTGCCCTACGACTCTCGCTGCGGCATCGTCATCCAGCGTTTTTTCCAGATAGACGGTGATCTGCGGCGACGGATAGTACTGCGACGCCGCGCTGTTGACGTTTTTATAGACCATATAGCAGACGCTCGGCAGCGTCAGCGAAATGGCGATGACCATGATGGTCAGGAAGGTCGCCAGCGGCGTGCTTTTTAAATCCTGCAGCGCGCCATGCCAGGCATAGCGTACCTGCTCGTTAAAGACGTTGCTCTTCCGCGAAGCCGGGTTCGGCGCCGCTTTTGGCCGTTTTGGCGCATTGCGCCCGCCATTGCCGCCGCCGGAGGCGTTGCGGAGACGATCGAACTTGCTGCCGAACTGGCGAATCTGGTTCACTGCGTCGCGCTTATTCACCCCGATGGCCTCCATGCATATGACCGTCGCTGAGGGTCAGGACGCGGTACGGACGACTGGAGATAAGCCCCAGATCGTGCGTTGCCATCAGTACCGTTACCCCAACGCGGTTAAACTCTTCAAACAGACGTAAAATCCCTTCCGAGAGCGCCTCATCGAGGTTACCGGTCGGTTCATCCGCCAGCAGCACCGCCGGCTTGTTGACCACCGCGCGGGCGATTCCTACGCGCTGCTGCTCACCGCCGGAGAGTTGGATGGGGAAATTTTTCGCTTTGTCCAGCAGCCCGACTTTATCCAGCGCGGCGGATACGCGGCGACGAATATCATCGCCGCTGGCGCCGGCGATAATCAGCGGGATCGCCACATTATCAAACACGGTGCGATCCATCAGCAGGTGGTGGTCCTGGAAAATCATGCCGATCTGGCGGCGTAAAAACGGCACCTCGCGGCTCTTCAGGCGGCTGATATCATGGCCGCTGAAGAGGATCTTCCCAGCGCTTGGCCGTTCGATACCACAGATAAGCTTCAGCAGGGTACTTTTCCCCGCGCCGGAATGGCCGGTCAGGAACGCCATCTCGCCCTGCTGCAGGTGGAACGTTACCCCCTGCAGCGCTTGTCTCCCACCGAGATAGGCTTTGCTGACTTGTTCAAAGCGAATCATTCTTAATCCTCTCGGGCAAAAAGTGCCTCAATAAAGTCGCCCGCATTAAACGGACGCAGATCTTCAATACGCTCGCCGACGCCAATGTAGCGAATCGGAATACTGAACTGGTCAGCTACCGAGAAGATAACCCCGCCTTTCGCGGTTCCGTCAAGCTTAGTTAGCGTGATGCCGGTCAGGCCCACGGCCTCATGGAACAGTTTGGCCTGGCTAATCGCGTTCTGCCCGGTGCTGGCGTCGATGGTGAGCATGACTTCATGCGGCGCGTCGACGTCCAGTTTCTTCATCACGCGGACAATCTTCTTCAGTTCTTCCATCAGGTGCGATTTATTCTGCAGACGCCCCGCGGTATCGGCAATCAGTACATCGACATTACGCGCTTTTGCTGCCTGGATGGCGTCAAAGATAACCGATGCTGAGTCGGCGCCGGTATGCTGGGCAATCACCGGAATATTGTTACGTTGCCCCCAGACCTGCAGCTGCTCGACCGCCGCTGCGCGGAAGGTATCCCCCGCCGCCAGCATCACCGATTTACCCTGCTGCTCGAACTGACGCGCCAGCTTACCGATAGTGGTCGTTTTACCCACACCGTTAACGCCGACCATCAGAATAACAAATGGCGTTTTGCCTTCAACGTTCAGCGGCTCCTCGACTTTCGCCAGGATCTCGCTCATCTCTTCTTTCAGCAGGCCGTACAGCGCTTCAGCGTCACGCAGCTGCTTGCGGCTGGCGCCCTCGGTAAGATTAGCAATAATCTTACGCGTGGTTTCCACCCCGACGTCGGCAATCAGCAGTTGCTCTTCCAGCTCTTCAAACAGATCGTCGTCGATCTTTTTGCCGCGGAACAAGCTGATAAATCCGGAACCCAGATTTTGTTTGGTTTTCACCAAGCTGCGTTTTAAGCGGGCGAAGAAACCTTCTTTGGTCGGTTTTTCCTGCTCTTGCTGCGCCGTTTCCTCAGTTTCCGCTTCTTCTTCCACCAGTTCTTCCGGCGTGTTTTCCGCGTTATCTGCCGCCAGCGCCTGCGCTTCGAGCTCTTCATCGCTCAGCTCGTCTTCGAGCTGCTCTGCAAGGTTTTCATCGGCGATAACCTCAGGCTCTACGACGATAACCTCTTCCGGCGTTTGTTCAGCGACGGCTTCGGCGATAACCGGCTCGGCAATCACTTCTTCAACCAGCGGTTCAGCGACTTTTTCTTCCGCCACTGGGGCTACAGGCTCTTCGACCCTTGGCGGCTCGACGATTTCGGCAATCTCTTCAACCACCACCGGCGCTTCTTCAACGACGGCTGGCGGCGCAGAAATTTCTTCCGCCACCGGCGGTTCAGCAATTTTATCTTCCTGAACGGCTTCGGTATGGACCGAATGCGACAGTTCGCTTTCAACAACCTGTTCGGTAACCTCAACGACCTCGGCGGCAAAGGCCTCCGGATCTTCTTTCACCGTTTCCGCTGCGGGCACGGCTTCCGCAGGCGATTCCGCCACCGGAGACTGTTCCACAACCTCTTGTTGTTCTCCTACTTTTTGTTCTGTTTCGCTTTCCTGAGCCTGTTCTTTTTGCCCAAAGCCCAGCCAGGAAAAGAAGCCACGTTTTTTCTCTTTTGCCATTTGCGACCACACTCCTCGCTGTTTATTCATGGCGCAGCTTCGACATAACCGCTTCAGAAGCTG
>CABUCP010000438.1 GCA_902490055.1 uncultured Klebsiella sp.
CATAATTTCGTTGTGAAAGTTAATATCTTGCGAAATTATCATTTCGAAACTTGAACGCAGGATACAACGCCTATGAAACCACGTCAGCGCCAGGCAGCCATTCTCGAGCACCTGCAATCGCAGGGCAAATGCTCGGTCGAAGAGCTGGCGCAACACTTCGACACCACCGGCACCACCATCCGTAAGGACCTGGTGATTCTGGAAAACGCCGGGACCGTCATCCGTACCTACGGCGGCGTGGTGTTAAATAAAGACGAGGCTGACCCGCCTATCGACCACAAGACGCTTATCAATACCCATAAGAAAGCGCAGATTGCCGAAGCCGCCGTGCGCTATATCCACGATGGCGATTCAATCATCCTCGACGCCGGCAGTACCGTATTACAAATGGTACCGTTGCTGAGCCGCTTCAATAACATCACGGTGATGACCAACAGCCTGCATATCGTCAACGCCCTTTCCGAGCTCGATAACGAGCAGACCATCCTGATGCCGGGCGGCACTTTCCGCAAAAAATCGGCCTCCTTCCACGGCCAGCTCGCGGAAAACGCCTTCGAACAGTTCAGCTTCGACAAGCTGTTTATGGGCACCGACGGCATTGATCTGGTGGCGGGCGTTACCACCTTTAACGAGGTCTATACCGTGAGTAAGGCGATGTGTAACGCCGCCCGCGAAGTGATCCTGATGGCCGACTCATCGAAGTTTGGCCGTAAAAGCCCCAATATTGTCTGCGGCCTTGAGCGCGTGGATAAGCTGATTACCGATGCCGATATTGACCCTGAATTCCAGCGGGCGCTGGAAGCCAAAGGCATTGAAGTCATTATTACTGGAGAACATCATGAGTAACTTTCTGTTAGAAGCCGGACGCCAGACCCTGATGCTTGAGCTACAGGAGGCGAGCCGTCTGCCGGAACGCCTGGGCGACGACTTCATCCGCGCGGCGGAAACCATCATCCACTGCGAGGGCAAACTGATCGTCTCCGGTATCGGTAAATCCGGGCACATCGGCAAAAAACTGGCGGCAACCTTCGCCAGTACCGGCACCCCGGCCTTTTTCGTCCACCCGGCGGAGGCGCTGCACGGCGATCTCGGCATGCTCGACGGACGCGACGTGATGCTGTTTATCTCCTACTCCGGCAGCGCGAAAGAGCTGGATCTTATCGTGCCGCGGCTGGAAGAGAAATCCATTCCGCTGCTGGCGATGACCGGCAAATCCACTTCGCCGCTGGCGCTGGCGGCAAAAGCGGTGCTGGATATCGCCGTAGAGCGCGAGGCCTGCCCGATGCATCTGGCGCCGACCTCCAGCACCGTTAACACGCTGATGCTGGGCGACGCGTTAGCCATGGCAGTGATGCAGGCACGCGGTTTCAATGAAGAAGATTTCGCCCGCTCGCACCCGGCGGGGGCCCTCGGCGCGCGTCTGCTGAACAAAGTGCATCATCTGATGCGCCGCGACGAAGAAGTGCCGCGCGTCAACGCCGATGCCAACGTCATGGACGCGATGCTGGAGCTGAGCCGTACCGGTCTCGGCCTGGTGGCGGTCTGCGATGAAGCCAATCGCGTACAGGGCGTCTTCACCGACGGCGACCTGCGCCGCTGGCTGGTTGGCGGCGGCACCCTCAACGATGGCGTCAGCCAGGCGATGACCCGCAACGGCGTCACCCTGCAGGCGGAAAGCCGCGCCGTAGAAGCCAAAGAGCGGCTGATGAAACACAAAATCAGCGCCGCGCCGGTCGTCGATGAGCACGGCCTGCTGGTCGGCGCAATTAACCTGCAGAACTTTTATCAGGCGGGGATTCTTTAAGCCCCAGCCGTTTCGCCAACCGGTGCAGGTTGGCGACATCCAGTTCCAGCGCGCGGGCGGTCGCCGCCCAGTTGCGCTGGTTCTCCGCCAGCGCGCGGGCAATCGCCTCACGCTGGAAAGACTCGGTGGCCTCGCGCAAGTTTAAGCTGCCGGTCACGGGAACGCCCAACGCCGCCGATGGCTCATTGCTCAGCGCCGGCGCGGCGACCGCAAACTGGAAATGCTGCGGTTCCAGCATCACTTCATCACCGGCCTGGGTGGCCCGCGCCAGTACCACCGCCCGGTGAATAGCATGCTCCAGTTCACGCACGTTGCCCGGCCAGGACCACTGCACCAGCCTGCCGCGCGCCGCTTCGCTGAGTATCACCCGCGCCAGCCCCATTCGCAGGCGGCACTGCTCGCAGAAATACCCCGCGAGCAGCACCACATCATTTTGTCGTTCGCGCAGCGCCGGCACCGACAGCGGGAAGACGCTCAGTCGATGGTACAGATCGGCGCGAAAGCGCCCTTCCACCACTTCCTGGCGCAGATCGCGGTTAGTCGCCGCCAGCACCCGCACATCGACCCGCAGGCTGCGGTCATCGCCGACGCGCTGAATATCGCCATACTGCAGCACCCGCAGCAGTTTCGCCTGCAGCGCCAGCGACAGTTCACCGATTTCATCAAGGAACAGCGTGCCGTTATCGGCCATCTCAAACTTGCCGCTACGGTTGCTGATAGCCCCGGTAAATGCCCCTTTCACGTGGCCGAATAGCTCGCTCTCGGCCACGCTTTCCGGCAGCGCCGCGCAGTTAAGATACACCAGCGGGTTCGCCGCCCGCGGCGAGCCCTGATGCACCGCCTTCGCCACCAGCTCTTTCCCGGTGCCGGTTTCGCCGCTGATCAGTACGTTGAGGTCTGAGGCGGCGACAATATCGATCTCTTTTTTCAGCTGCAGCATGGGCGCTGACAGGCCGATGATCTCCTGGCGCTCGGGCTGCGCATAATTGACCGGCTGCTCCGGCAGCACGTTTTGCGTCTCAAGGCGGGCGATGAGTAACGCGTTGTTCAACGCCCCGGCCACCAGCGCGGCAATCAACCGCAGCTCTTCATCGCTGAAGCTATCAAAACGGTCGGCATCCATCCCATCAAGGGTCAGCGCGCCAATCAGCGTTTGCCCGGCAAATAGCGGCAGGCCAACGCAGGCATGAACCTTAAGGCTCTCCTGGCCGGGGATCAGGCCGTCATAGGGGTCGGGCAGGTCGCTATCCGCCGGGAAGCGCACCACATCGCCGGCGCGAGCGATCGCCTCCAGCCGCGGGTGCCCTTCCAGCGCAAAGCGCCGGCCAAGCACATCCTGCGCCAGGCCATCAATCGCCAGCGGCACAAACTGATGCGCCTCATAGCGCAGCAGGGCCGACGCATCGCAGCCGAGAATTTGCCGCAGGGTAGTAATCAGGCGCGAAAACCGGTCGGTGTGACCAATATCGCTTTGTAAATCAATGGCGATTTTCGCCAGCGCCTCGACGGAAAAACTCATTACCGCTCCGTAGTCATTTTGACATTCAATATAGTCATATCGACTATTTTAACCATTGTCATTTTGACAGCAACTA
>CABUCP010000439.1 GCA_902490055.1 uncultured Klebsiella sp.
AAATTATTATGTTGTTGTTTATTGGCACTATTGTTGTCGCTTTTCTCTCTTCCTTGATGCTTATCTGGCTTGACGATCGCATCGCCGAGCAGGAGTAATCCCTCCCCCGATTTAAAGCTCTCCGCACCGGTCATCGGTGCGGAGACAAAAGATTACAGCGATTTTTCCAGACGTTCGACGGCGGTCAACAGACCCGCTTCAGAAACCGTTGAGTAGGAAAGACGCAGCGTGCGGGTGTCCGGATTATCGTTATAGAAGGCTTCGCCTGGCACGTAGACCACGCCGTTATCCAGCGTCTTCTTCAGCCACGCCATGGTATCGAACGGATAGCGGAAGCGGGCCCACAGGAACATCCCCCCTTCCGGGCGGCTGAACTCCAGATGCTCGCCGAGGCGGCTTTCCAGCGCATCGGCCAGCGCGACGCATTTCTTGCGGTAATCCTCACGGATCAGGGCGATCTGGTTGTTCAGACGATCCATTCCCAGATACTCATTGGTGATCACCTGCGACAGCATATTGGTATGCAGATCCGCCGCCTGCTTAACGATCACCGCCTGATGCGCCAGCCATTCCGGCATCACGATCCAGCCGATACGCATCCCCGGCGCGAGGATCTTGGAGAAAGTCGAGGTATACACCACGCGATCTTCACAGCCCTGCTCAACCGCATGCTGATACAGCGGGCGACGCACTTTGTCGGTGAAGCTAATTTCGCCGTAGGGATCGTCTTCAATAATCACGAAGTCATGTTGCTTTGCTAACGCCACCAGCCGCTGCCGACGATCGTCGCTCAGGGTTTTGCCGCCGGGGTTACCAAAGGTCGGCACCAGATAAACCGCCTTAACGCGGGTAGTCGCCAATAGATCGGCCAGCTGTTCCACCAGCATGCCGTTGTCATCGGTATCGACGCTAAGGATATTCGCCTGCGCCAGCTGGAACACCTGCAGCGCCGCCAGGTAGGTCGGACGTTCCACGACGATCGCATCGCCCGGATCGAGCAGCGTGCGGGCGACGATATCCAGCGACTGCTGCGAGCCGGAGGTGATGTACACCTGGCTTGCCGAGCAGGCCACGCCGCGAGACTGGCAGATTTCGCTCACCGCCTGGCGCAGCGGCGGATAGCCTTCGGTCAGGCCGTACTGGAAGGCATCGTTAAAACGCTCGCTCATCACCTTCTGTACCGCAAGGTTGAGACCTTCGGTATCGAACAGCTCCGGAGCCGGAATGCCGCCGCCAAGCGAAATAACGCCAGGGAGTTTACTGTGTTTGAGGAGTTCGCGGACGGCGGAGGGCTTGAGTTCACCCGCGCGGGCGGCGAGGCGCCGATCGTGCATATACTTTTCCTTTTCTGTCTTGTTGTGTTAGTTGTTCATTGCTTCTTTGCAGGTGCCGGACAGCGACGCTAGCCGCTGCCCGGGTTGCGACCGCTACTCGTCGTCTTTCAACACGATTAACGGCTCGATATCGCTCTCTTTTTTCACCACCAGCGAATCATCGCCGCGCAGGCAGGTTCCGCCATAGTTACCGCCTACCGTGAAGGTGCAAACCTGGATGTACTTGCCATCAACCTTCGGCAGGCACCACAGCTGCTGGTAAATATTTTTACGATCGACAAACTGCCCGCTGGTTTGATCCAGAACCTCATCATGGGGGCTGATCAAATCGATGTTATTACCGCAGCGGCCGGAGATCGGTTTCACCGCATAGCCGGTTTTCGCCAGCTCGTCGTTAACGACAAAATCGGTATCCAGCAGATAGCGATGATGCGGGAACAGCGACCACAGCACCGGCAGAATCGCCTTATTGCCGGGGATAACCGTCCACAGCGGTTCGAATACCAATACCTCCGGACGCAGGAGTACGTCAATCAGGCGGACCTCATTATCCGGATGACCGGTGCGAATCGGCACCGCCGCGTATTCATCGGCGCTCACTTCGCGCACCTGCTCAATCGCGGTTTCCCACGCCCAGGTCTTCCAGACGCAGTTCACTAGCCGGCCATCGCCGTCAATCAACTGCCCGGCGGCATCCCAGCGCAGTTCATCAAGACCGAAAAGAATTTTGCTCTCAAAGCCCGCTTCGGTCAGCGAACGTTGAATAAACTGGGCGTGGTAGTTTTCCTCGAGATCCTTGTCCTGCATGATGTGCACGAACGGCCGCGCGCGGCTGTGCTTCCACGCCCCCGCCAGCTCGTCGAGCAGATTTTCCGCCGGGTTATGGCCGGTGCCGCGATAGCCCTGCTTCAGCCATTGCTCGAGGATCAATCCGCCTTCGGTATGACACGAAGCCGAGTCGGCATTGTATTCGTACACCTTCAGCCCGCGCTCGTCCATGCAGAAATCCATGCGCCCGGTAATCATATGATGACGACGGCGCTGCCACGAAAGACGTAGGCGTGGCCAGAGGATTTTCGGAATATCGAACAGCGCCAGCAGGCTGTCATCCTTCATCACCTTATCGGTGGCGTGCAGATACATCAGGTGCAGCTCGTTGGTCGCTTTAATCAGCTCCTGTTCGGCGCTCTCGCTGATGGTGAAATACTGGTACGGATCCTGATTGATGAAATGACCGTTGGCTTCAACATAGGCCTTTTGCAGCGCGTCTTTCTCGTTGAGCCAGTTACCGCGGAATTGGCCCTTATTCGGCAGACGTGCGCCGCTGATTTTCATCTCTTCGCCCGGCAGCACCGGCTGCGGCAGGCTGTGCTCGGTATCGGCGGTCTGGATCATCCAGCCTAAGATTTCGGTATCGGCAAAGGTATCTTTGATGGTGTAGACGCCATCTTTCACTTCCAGCGTTAGCTCGCGGGTCCACTGTTGACCCTGCGGCAGCGGCGCGTGGATCACGTTTTGCTCGGCGATGCGGACCTTATTCCCCACCAGTTGCGTAATCACCGCGACGTGGCCGGTATGTTTAAACTCGCCGCCCTTCTGCCAGATCAGCAGCGAGCCGGCGATCGGCGGGCGCCGCGAGCCGTTAGCGAAGGCCTGCAGGGGAAGAATATTGTCGTTAACCACTTCGCGCAGGAAGCGCAGAGAGAAGATTTCATAGGCCATACCGACGTCGGTAAAGACAAAGCCGTAGGTGAGGAATAAAAAACGCCGTGCGAACTCTACGCACTGCCATTTGTGCCCCATATACTCATTGCCGATATAGCTGCGGAAGGTGGCGTCATCCGGATAATCTTGCGGATTTAAGCTACTGTAATTCGATGAATAAATCGCCACGCCGCCCGGAGCGTAGCCTAAAAGCGTACCGAAAGGGGCATCAATACTTGTCGATCCTTTGCTCATTTAGCCTGACCTCAAATTAATGCAGCCCGGGCAGTTGGCGGAACAAAACTCCCTCTTCTTATCCTGCCGCAGGCACTTACCAGACAGAGGTGAAATGAT
>CABUCP010000440.1 GCA_902490055.1 uncultured Klebsiella sp.
CCCGCCGTTTCGGTATTGAACGTAGCCTGCTGCTGGCGATGATGATTATTTGCGCGGGCATCGGGATCCGTTCACTACCCGCCATCGCGCCGCTGTTTATCGGCACCGCACTGATTGGCTGCGGGATCGCGCTGGGCAACGTGCTGTTGCCGGGGTTAATCAAGCGCGACTTTTCCGGCCACGTGGCCCGTATGACCGGCGCCTATTCCATCACCATGGGCGCGGCGGCGGCGCTGGGTTCCGCCATGGTCGTACCGCTGGCGCTGGCTGGATTCGGCTGGCGCGGCGCGCTGCTGATGTTGATGATTTTCCCGCTGCTCGCGCTATTCCTCTGGCTGCCGCAGGCGCGCCATCAGGCAACCGCGCCGATGACCGGCTCTGGCGCCGCGCATAACCGCGGGATCTGGCGCTCGGCGCTGGCCTGGCAGGTAACGCTGTTCCTCGGTATCAACTCGCTGGTTTACTACGTTATCGTCGGCTGGCTGCCCGCTATTTTGCAAAGCATGGGCTACAGCGAAGCGCAGGCCGGCTCCCTGCACGGGCTGCTGCAGCTGGCGACCGCCGCTCCGGGGCTGGCAATCCCGCTGATTCTCCATCGGCTGAAGGATCAGCGCGGCATTGCGATTCTGGTGGCGTTGATGTGTACCGTCAGTACCCTGGGATTGTGGTTGTTTCCCGCTCAGGCGGTGATCTGGACCTTGATTTTCGGCTTCGGCTCCGGCGCCACGATGATCCTCGGCCTGACCTTTATCGGCCTGCGCGCCAGTTCGGCCCATCAGGCGGCAGCGCTCTCCGGTATGGCGCAGACCATCGGTTATCTGTTGGCCGCCTGTGGACCGCCGCTAATCGGTAAACTCCATGATGCTTACGGCGACTGGCATCTTCCGCTGATTATTGTCGCGGCGATCGCGATAGTGATGGCGCTGTTCGGCGCCCTCGCCGGTCGGGCGCGGGAAATTCATTGATAATCGGGGATCGGCAGCCACGGCTGCCGATTTTTTTATTGCCGCGCAGCGTGCAGGAATGCCTGCACCAGCGGCGCCGGGCGCCCTTCAAGCGCATTACGCTCGTGCTGGAACAGCGTGGCGACGAAGAACGGATGGGTGGTTAACTCAACGGCGCGGATCTCGCCGTTATCGTCCCAGCCGGTCACCCGCAGCGCGGTTTGCTCGAGTTCATGGGCAAAGCTCTCGCTGATACCGTAGTTACAGTGGTAGCCCTCTTCAATGCTGTCGCGGCCGTAGGCGCGGGCAATCAGCGTATTGGCGCGCAGTTCAATCGCGTCGGTCTTCTCCACCAGCGAGCAGCTCAGCGGGCCAATGACCATTCGTCCTTCGCTATCGGTTTCCGCATGCGCTGCATCCTGCCAGCCCATCACGTTGCGCGCATATTCGATAATGGCATGCTGGAAGCCGCCGCAGGTACCAAGGAACGGCACGCCGTTTTCACGCGCATAACGGATAGCGTTAAACGCGCCCTCGGCGTTTTTATACGGGCTGGCGGGCACCACCCAGATGGCGTCATAATCAACCAACTGGTCGGCGCTGGCAATCTCGTGGGTCGCTAACCAGTCATAGCTTACCGGCTGTTCCAGCACCGCGGCAGCGTCATCAATCGCCAGCGGGATCGCTTTATGGGCGACCACATCAGGGTGGTAATCACCGACAAGGGCAATACGCAAAGGGGTGTTCATAACAGGATCCTTATGTCTGAGGATTTTCGGGCAACACAAGGAACCTCAGGTTAGCGATATCATTCGCGGAACACAATCCTTATTTTATCCCCCAGCGGCGCGGGCAATTCACCGCCAACAGCGATAAGGTATAGTGTAAGAACAAGTGATAACCAGGGGAGAACCGGGATGATTCAGTGTAAACGCGTTTATGACCCAGCCGAAGTCAGTGATGGCTATCGCGTGCTGGTCGATCGTCTGTGGCCGCGCGGGATTAAAAAAGAGAATTTACATTATGATGAGTGGTGTAAAACGCTAACGCCTTCGGCTGATTTACGTAAAGCGCTGCATGGCGAAGCGATCGACTTCACCCATTTCCGCCAGCAGTATCGCGACGAGCTGGGCGCCCACCGCGATGAAGGACTGCGTCTTGCTAAACTATCCCACCAGCAACCGTTAACGCTGCTGTACGCGGCGAAGGACACGCAGCAAAATCACGCACTGGTGCTGGCGGAATGGCTGGAGAACTTAAAATAGCCGCGGCAAATTATTGCTTCACCGGATGATCGCGCCGCCACAGTTCCCATTCATCCAGCGTTTCCCCGTTGGGCAGCTTACAGTCGGTGCGCACGCCCTGCGGAGTCTGAACCGGCACCTGTTTGCCGCCCTTCTGGTCGCAGTACACGGCCGCCGGATTCGCCATCCCGATCGAGTTTGGCGGCGGCGGCGCGTCTGGTTGTTGCGACTGCGCGCAGCCGGCTAACGCCAGCGGCAGCATCATTAAAATCCACTTCATCATTGCTCCTGTTTTATTCAACGCGACCTTTCGCCCTGAATCTCCACGGTTTCTCCATTTTAACTACACTTTTGCCCTTTAGAGTAGCCCTCGTTCTCGAATTGACCAGAGAACAGATCATTCCATAATCAATGAGTTTTGCCCCATCGCCCCCGATGGGGCTTTTTTTTGGGCCGCCAGCAATACACGATTCGACTTTTCTGGCCCTGAAATGCAAAAACGCCCGATGATATTCATCAGGCGTTTGTCGGTCTAATGCTGATACTTTATGCAAGGACGCGGGCTTAGTCGATTTTGACCCCGTTCAAGCGGAACTGGATATTCATTGTCAGGCCAGTTCCTGGTTTGCCTGGCTCATAGCGCCATTTGCGTAAAGCCTGTTTTACTTCGCGTTCAAACATGTTAGCCGGCTGAGCGGAGAGGATCTGAATATTATCCACCCGGCCATCGGCGGTGACGTCGTATTTAACACGCACAGAACCTTCGATACGCAGCGCCTGAGCGCGAGTCGGATAAGCGGGATCACCGCGTTTCAGCGCTCTTGGGCCGCTCGGGGCGGTGGTTGTCGGTTTCGCCGTTGCCGTAGAGGTGCTTGGCGCGGTGCGGGCTGGCGCCGTGTTGGTGTTCTCAAACGGCGATGCCGGACGCGGCTCAGCGGGTTTCACCTCGCGTTTCGGTTCAACCTTTTTCTCCGGTTTAGGCTTTGGTTTCGGCTTCGGCTTAGGTTTCGGCTCCGGTTTATGGATCACCACCGGCGCCTCTTTCGGCGGCTCCGGCACCACTTCAGGTTCCGGCTCTGGTTCCGGTTCGACAACGGGTTCAACGACCGGCTGCGCCGCCTGTGGAGGCTCTAAATCCGCCGGCGCCACCATCGTTATCTCGATTGGCTGTGAAGGCGAAGGCTTTTCAATAACCTGATGTAC
>CABUCP010000441.1 GCA_902490055.1 uncultured Klebsiella sp.
TCTGTCATAAGCCCGGAAATCTGTAAATATTGTCGATGGATAATCAAGAATTATTCTGATTTCTGGATCTTCTTCACAATCACCGCAACCGGTTACTGTAACCGGTTGCGGTCATGCGTTCGGCGATGAATACTGAAATGGTAACTCCCTGCGTCACTGATAACTAAGAGCCGCGCAAGAGATGCCACTGCTGAACAAGTATAGCGACCCGATCTTCTGGCCTGCCAATATCCGTACACAGTTCATTTCAGCATAGCGGCAAGATTACCGTTGTTGGGCCTGTTTCTATAGCCTGTCAGGAGGGCTGCTATGTCTGCTAACCATGCTGCGTTTAATCTGATATTTCGCTTTGTAGAGAATTACATTAGCCCCGTTGCCGGGCGTATTTCATCGCAGCGCCACGTCATGGCTATTCGTGACGGTTTTATCTCGGCCATGCCGTTCATGATCGTCGGCTCATTTCTTTTAGTCTTCGCTTATCCGCCTTTTTCACCTGATACCACCTGGGGCTTCGCTCGCGCCTGGCTGGATCTGGCTAAAGAGTTCGAAGGGCGTATTTTGACGCCGTTCGATATGACTATGGGCATCATGTCCATTTATATCTGCGCGGCGATTGCTTACAACCTCGGCAAGCACTATGAAAAGGCGAACCAGCTCGATCCTTTTATGTGCTCGATGCTGTCGATCATGGCGTTTCTGCTGATCGCAGCACCAAAAACCAATGGTAATCTGCCGGTAGACAGCCTGGGCGGCACCGGGATCTTCACCGCGATCCTGGTGGCGGTTTACTGCGTAGAGATGATGCGTTTTTTAAAAGCGCATAACATCGGGATCCGCCTGCCGGATCAGGTGCCGCCGATGATCAAAAACTCTTTTGATCTGCTAATTCCTGTGCTGGTGGTAGTGTTAACGCTTTATCCGTTGAGCCTATTTATCCAGCACCATTTTGACATGCTGATCCCGCAGGCCATTATGGCTATCTTTAAGCCGCTGGTTTCCGCGGCCGATTCGCTGCCGGCGATCCTGCTGGCGGTGCTGATTGGCCATCTGCTGTGGTTCGCGGGTATCCATGGCGCGGCGATTGTTTCCGGCATGCTGCAAATGTTCTGGCTCACTAACCTTGGGATGAACCAGCAGGCGTTAGCGCAAGGCGCGCCGCTGCCGCATATCTTTATGGAAGCGTTCTGGACGTTCTTTATCGTCGTCGGCGGATCCGGTGCGACAATGGGGCTGGTATTCTGCTATCTGCGTAGCCGTTCCGCGCATCTGCGTTCGATTGGTCGGCTGAGCGTGGTACCGAGCTTGTTTAACATTAATGAGCCGGTTATTTTTGGTACGCCGATCGTCATGAACCCGGTGTTCTTTATTCCGTTCCTGCTGGCGCCAATGGTCAACGCGGTGATCGCCTGGGCGGCCATGAAACTGGATCTGATAGGCCGGGTAATTTCCGTGGTGCCGTGGACGGCGCCGGCGCCAATTGGCGGCGCATGGGCATTGGGCTGGGATTTCCGCGCGGCGATTCTGGTGGTTATTCTGGCCTGTATATCGGCGGTGATTTACTTCCCGTTCTTTAAAGTCTACGAAAAGCAGTTATTGGCACAGGAAGCGGAAGAGGCGCAGCGCGCTGCGCAAGAGAGCGAGCAGACGGCGTAAACGAAAACGGGCGGCAAAGTGATTGCCGCCCATCGCTGACTATTTTAAGGTGCAGTCGCCGCACTGCTGAACGTCCGGCAGTCGATAGCGCTGACAGCAGGTGCGGCGTACCAGCAACCCTTCACGCAATACCACCGTTCGCCACAGCGGATTATCCTCGCCGTTGGCCAACTGTTTTTCAAAGAAGCAATGCTGGCGCAGTGCGTTTACCTGCTCATCGCCGAGCAGGGACTTCATTTCACCAAGATACCAGTTAATCAGATAACCGGTATTACTCCAGATAAGCTTACCGTTAATCTCACCGGTGGCTTCCAGCGCCTCGACGATCGGCATCAATGCTTTGGTGACCAGCGTTTCCATACGCGCCTGCGCAGAGCGCGCCTGCGCATCGCGATCGGCATGAACGTCGATCCAAAAACAGGCTGCTCGCCCGGTTTCATGGAATTCAACGCGGAAATGCTCTGGTTCAAGGTTTATCGCCTGCGTTTCGCTCAATAGCGCTAGCATCAGCGGCGGCACCAGCAGACCGATATACCACTGCGCCCACAAAGAAAGTAGCGGCTTCTGTTCACGTGGTAGGGTTGGCTGATGACGATAAATGTGATCGGAATAGGTGGCCAGCAGTGAACTGAGCGCGGTAGGTTGCGACCACTCAGCAAGCGTTAGGGCATGCTGTGGCGCCTCTTCATCAAGACGCAGGAAATCCAGCAGATGTGGCCGCAGGGCGGAGATCTTTTCCCGTATGGCATTCGCCAATGCGCGCTCAGCTGGCGCAAGCGGCGCTCGCCAGATGATCTCATCGCTGAATGGAATGGTACGGTAAGCCATCAGATTTCCAGATACAAATCTAAATGATAATGATTGCTGATACTAATTGTTCACTGAAAGGAGCGCAAGCGTTTTGTCCGCGCCGCGCATCCTTCGCGGCGGGCTTCGGGAATTAATGAACCAGAATGATATTGCGGCCCTGATTTTTGGCTTCATAAAGCGCGCTATCGGCGCGTTTTAGCGCGCTGTCGATATCGGCATTGATAAGCGGCGTCATGCCGATGCTGATGGTGACATGGGTCGCGACGCTTTCGTTAAAGCGATGGGCGATTTTCAAATCATACACCCGCTGACGGATGCGTTCGGCGGCCTGCAAGGCGGTTTCCGCCGAGCTACTGGTCAGCATTACCATAAACTCTTCGCCGCCAAAACGGGCGACGATGTCGCGCGAACGTACGGAGTTACGGATTGCCGCTGAGACCTGGATTAGCGCCTGATCGCCCATCACATGCCCGTAATGATCGTTGTAGGCTTTGAAATGATCAATATCCAGCAGCAGGATGAAATGTTCGCTGCTATCCAGCGCCAGGATCGTATTCATGCGGTTTTGCAGGCCGCGGCGGTTATACAGCCCGGTGAGGGGATCCAGCATGCTGAGATCGTTCAGAGTGTTACGTTCCTTCAGCAGTTTATCCATCAGTTATCGCTGCGCTTTTGCATGATGTTTTGCAAGGTGATCCCGGCAATAGGCAGGACGAAGCAGTAAAACATCCGTAGCCATTGCTCGCCATCGGCCAGCGCTAAACAGGCAGCAAAGGTCGGGAGCGAATGCAGAGTAAAAGCAATGATATTGTTAGAAAAAGCGATAGTGCCAATAAACAGAATACTTAATAAGGCGATAACCAGGAAGTTAAAATGCGGCTGCGGCAACAGCGAGGCTTTTATTACGATATGCCATGCCCA
>CABUCP010000442.1 GCA_902490055.1 uncultured Klebsiella sp.
TTTGCTATTCCACCCGGGAGCGAACGGTCAAACCAGGCGATCGTCTTGTCGGAAAGCGAGGTCATTAACACCCACGGTGCGCCAATCAACACCGCACTGAGCGATCCGACGGCAATATCGGTGAACCAGTGGGCGCCGATCATCACGCGCGGGAAGGCAAAGACCACAAAAATAACCAGTGAAATAATCAATGCGCGGCGGCCAAAATAGCGCCACATAAACGACGCAAATATGAGCAGCATCATGCCGTGGTCGCCCGGGAAGCTATCTTTTGAGGCATCTTTAGTCGGGAATGAGACCACGTCACTGACTTTTGTGATATCGCTAAATGATAGCGACGGGCTGGCGCGCTTAACCGGCATGAGATGCTGGGCCAGCTGATTGATAATCACCGCGGCGAGCAGCATGACCAGCCCCATAATGACGATGCGACGACGTTCAGCGCTCTGCGCTCGCAGCCAGAAACTCAGCATCAGACAGCCCATCGCCAACAGCGAGCAGGCGTCGAAAGCGCGGTTATTGATGATGGCTAACAACCAGGCATATCCGTGGCTGACGCCGACGCCATGGTTGAAGAAGTGAAAAATGGCCGAGTCGAGCGGAAACCAGAAACCGTGGTTTGCCGGCAGATACCATGAACAAAACAGGGCCACGCCCGCGGCGTTTAGCAGCAAGATAAGGGGGATTTGGTTTTTAGTCATAACAAACACAATTTTCTAAACAGCGGCTAAAAATAGCCGCATTAACTTAAACGAAGCTTCAACAGCGAGGACTGCAGGGCATTCCAGTCAACGTCTGATTCGGAAATCAGTTCGATGCGGCTATCCGGCGGCGGCGCGTTTTGCGTTTCGATATGCAGATCGAGCCCCTGGCGGTTGATGCGCACTAAACCTTCGGCAATACGCATTACGCCTTTCACCCGCCCCACCGGCGCCAGGCGCGCCCACTCAAGCAGCCCGACGGTGTCAAACTGGGTTTCCGCATCAAAAATCCAGCCGCAGGCGTGGTAGCCCTGGCCGCTATTGAGGCTGCGTCGCCAACGTTGATGCGCCGGCAGGCTCAGCGCCGCTAAACCTTGTTTTTGTCCATGGTTATGTACGTGTTCCGGGCTTGACGGCAAAGGCGCGGTATTGCGCCGCGGCAGATCCAGCAGCGCGATATCAAGGTTACCCTGGGTGGCGCTTACCTGCAGGCGCTCGCCGGCGTACTGCTGCCACCAGGCATCGAATGCGGCATTGCTCCCGGGCGTCGCCCGATCGGCTTTATTCGCGACGATCACATCGGCGGCGGCCAACTGGTCGCGGAAATTATCGTTGGTGACGGTCTTCTCTTCCAGCAGCTGACGTGGATCCAGAATGCACAAGGTGGCGCGCAGATCGATCCACGGTTCGTAGACGTCGGCGGTCAGGATATCGAGGATCTGCTTCGGATGGCCGAGCCCGGTCGGCTCAATCAGCAGACGATCCGGTTTTCCCTGGCGCAGCAGCGTGTTGAGTCCAACCTGCATCGGTAGACCGTTGACGCAGCACATGCAGCCGCCGGGGATCTCTTTGAGCAATGCGCCGCTTTCCGCCAGCAGGGCACCGTCGATGCCGACTTCGCCGAACTCGTTGACCAGTACGGCCCATTTTTCATCTGCGGGTTTATGGGTCAGCAGATGCAGAATCGACGTCGTCTTACCGCTGCCGAGAAAGCCCGTGATCAGGTTAGTTTTGGTCACATCTTCCCCTGGATAGAAATGTAATGTTGTAACAGTTGCGACTATCCTGACGAAAAAAAGGGGAAAAGAGAAGCGTTACCGCGGACAGAAAAGAATTCTGTCCGCTAAAGAGCAGAAAATGTTAAGCGCGCAGCGCCCGGGCAACGGCTTCGCGAGCGCCGAACTCCGACAGCTGACGCCAGGCGGAAGTGATTTCATTAACAAATTGCGGATTGCCCGGCAGGTCTTTGCCGAATATCTCTTCCAGGCCAAGCAGGGCGCTGACGCGTTGCTCGTGCTGGCTGGCATCCACCAGCTGTTTGATTTTGTCGGCCAGCGGATCGCGCACGTCAATAGTCTCTCCGGCGTCATCGACGCCGCTGACATAGCGCATCCAGCCCGCTACGCCCAGCGCCAGCAGAGGCCAGCGGCTGCCGCGCGCCAGATGGACGCGAATGCCATCGAGCATCCGCTGTGGTAGCTTTTGGCTACCGTCCATGGCGATTTGCCAGGTTCGATGTTTCAACGCCGGATTGGTGAAGCGCGCGATCAGGCTATCGGCATAGGCGACTAAATCGACGCCAGTGATTGACAGCGTCGGCGCCTGTTCATCAAGCATCAGGCGGCGAGCGGCGTGGCGGAAGACTTCATCTTGCATACAGTCGCTAACGTGCGCGAGGCCCGCCAGATAACCGAGCCAGGCGAGGAAAGAGTGGCTACCGTTGAGCATTCGCAGCTTCATTTGCTCCCACGGCAGCACGTCGTCGGTCATCTGCACGCCCGCTGTCTCCCAGGCAGGACGCCCGGCGACGAAGTTATCTTCAACGACCCATTGGATAAATGGTTCGCAACTAATGGCGCAGGGATCGGTAACGCCCAGCAGCGAGGCGATTTCCGCCAGAGAGTCGTCGGTGGCGGCTGGCACAATGCGGTCCACCATGGTGCCGGGGAAGCTGACGTGTTCAGCAATCCACTCAGCCAGCTGCGGGCTGCGCTTCTCCGCCATGCCGAGAACCGCGTTTTTCACGACGTGGCCGTTGTCGGGAATGTTATCGCAGGAGAGGACGGAGAAGGGGGCGAGTCCGCGTTCGCGGCGACGATTGAGCGCTTCAACTAAAATACCGGGAGCCGACTGCGGCAGCGTCGGGTTTTGCAGATCGTGAACGATACGCGGTTGCGTTGCGTCGAGCTTACCGGTAGCCGGGTCGATGCAGTAGCCTTTCTCGGTGATGGTTAACGACACAATCGCTACCTGCGGCTCGCAAAATTTTTCAATAATCGCCGCCAGAGAATCCAGTTTAGCGTTCAGGCATTCGTGAACCGCGCCGACGACGATCGGTTGGTTCCCTTCGGCGCCTTTTTCCAGCACGGTAAACAGGTGGTCCTGTTGGCGTAGTTGGCTCATTAGCTTATCGCCGCTGAACAGGCTGATTTCACAGATCCCCCAGTCGCCGCCGCTGGCGTTAAGCACCCGATCGGTCAGCAGCGCCTGATGCGCGCGATGAAACGCGCCGAAGCCAAAGTGCACGATCCGTGAGCGTAGCTGGCGGCGATCGTACTGCGGAAGTTGTACGCCTTCGGGCAGCGCGGCGGTAGCGATAGTAGTCATCTTTATACACCTGATTAACCAATAATTAACATCACGTAGTGTAAAGTTATATGACAGCAA
>CABUCP010000443.1 GCA_902490055.1 uncultured Klebsiella sp.
TTCAGGTATAATCGTCGCCTCGCTGGCCGTCCGTACGCAGCGTAACGAATTCTTAATTTTGACTTTATGTGTGGCAAAAGTAAAACAAATGCCAGCTTTCGCTAACCCGGGCAGGTAAGATTCTGTAAAAATGTTGGGTTTGTGGTGAAAGAAAGCGCCATGCTTAGCCCGAAGGTTTAGTAAGGATGATTTTATGAGCCAAACTCTGGCGAATTTAGTCGAAGTTCGCGGTATTCGTTTTTCTCGGGGCGACCGCGTAATCTTCGACGATATCTCGCTATCGGTGCCTCGCGGCAAAATTACCGCCATCATGGGGCCATCGGGGATCGGCAAAACGACCCTGCTGCGATTGATCGGCGGACAGATCCCGCCGGACAGCGGCGAGATCCTGTTTGATGGCGAAAACGTGCCGCAGATGACGCGTTCGCGCCTGTACACCGTCCGTAAGCGCATGAGCATGCTGTTCCAGTCCGGCGCGCTGTTCACCGACATGAACGTGTTTGATAACGTGGCCTATCCGCTGCGTGAACATACGCAACTGCCGGAAGCGTTGCTACATACCACCGTGATGATGAAACTGGAAGCGGTTGGGCTGCGCGGCGCGGCGCAGCTGATGCCCTCGGAGCTCTCAGGCGGGATGGCGCGGCGCGCGGCGCTGGCGCGGGCGATTGCCCTTGAGCCGGACCTTATCATGTTCGACGAACCTTTCGTCGGCCAGGATCCCATCACCATGGGCGTATTGGTTAAACTTATCTCGGAGCTTAATAGCACCCTGGGAGTGACCTGCATCGTGGTATCGCATGACGTACCGGAAGTGCTCAGCATTGCGGATTACGCGTATATCGTGGCAGATAAGAAAATCGTCGCCCACGGCAGCGCGCAGTCCCTGCGGGAAAATAGCGACCCGCGCGTGCGCCAGTTCATTGATGGTATCGCCGACGGTCCGGTGCCGTTCCGCTACCCGGCGGGCGATTATCGCCATGATTTATTAGGCAAAGGGAGTTAAACGACTCATGCTACTCAATGCGCTGGCAGCGCTCGGGCATCGCGGGATCAAAACCACCGCGACCTTCGGGCGCGCCGGATTAATGCTTTTCAACGCCGTGGTGGGCAAGCCGGAATTCCGCAAGCATGCGCCGCTGCTGGTGCGCCAACTGTATAACGTTGGCGTGCTCTCGATGCTGATCATTATTGTTTCAGGGCTGTTCATCGGCATGGTGCTGGGGCTGCAGGGCTACCTGGTCTTAACGACCTATAGCGCCGAAACCAGCCTCGGTATGCTGGTGGCGCTGTCGCTGCTGCGCGAACTGGGGCCGGTTGTCGCCGCGCTGCTGTTCGCCGGGCGGGCCGGTTCGGCGCTCACCGCCGAGATCGGCCTGATGCGCGCCACCGAACAGCTCTCCAGTATGGAAATGATGGCGGTGGATCCGCTACGCCGCGTGATTTCACCGCGCTTCTGGGCCGGGGTTATTTCGCTACCGCTGCTGACGATAATCTTCGTCGCAGTCGGCGTCTGGGGCGGCTCGCTGGTTGGCGTAAGCTGGAAAGGCATCGACGCCGGGTTCTTCTGGACCGCGATGCAAAACGCTGTCGACTGGCGGATGGATCTGGTTAACTGCCTGATTAAAAGTCTGGTTTTCGCCGTTACGGTGACCTGGATTGCGTTATTCAATGGTTATGACGCTATCCCCACTTCCGCTGGGATCAGCCGGGCAACGACGCGCACCGTGGTGCATTCGTCGCTGGCGGTTCTGGGGCTGGATTTTGTGCTGACTGCGCTGATGTTTGGGAATTAAGTTCATGCAAACGAAAAAAAATGAGATCTGGGTAGGTGTGTTCTTACTGGCGGCGCTGCTGGCGGCGCTGTTTGTCTGTCTGAAAGCGGCAAACGTCACCTCGCTGCGTACTGAACCGACTTATCGTCTTTACGCGACCTTCGATAACATCGGCGGCCTGAAGGCTCGTTCGCCGGTACGTATCGGCGGCGTGGTTGTCGGCCGCGTAGCGGATATCACCCTCGACCCGAAAACCTACCTGCCGCGCGTGGCGCTCGATATCGACGAAAGCTACAACCACATCCCGGATACCAGCTCGCTGGCGATTCGAACCTCGGGATTACTTGGCGAACAATACCTGGCGCTGAACATCGGTTTTGAAGACCCGGAGCTGGGGACCGCTATCCTTAAAGACGGCGGCACTATTCAGGACACCAAGTCCGCGATGGTGCTTGAAGACCTGATTGGTCAGTTCCTCTATAACAGCAAGGGTAGTGATAATCAGAATTCTGGCAATGATAAAGCAGCGGAAGACGGTCATACTGACGCTACGCCGCCGGCTGGCACGACGCATTAATTTCAGGAGAGACAAGATATGTTTAAACGCTTACTCATGGTCGCCATGCTGGTGATTGCTCCGCTGACCGCCGCACATGCCGCGGATCAAACTAACCCGTACAAATTGATGGACGAAGCGGCACAGAAAACCTTCGATCGTCTGAAGAACGAACAGCCGAAGATTAAAGCGAACCCGAACTACCTTCGCGACATCGTCGATCAGGAACTGCTGCCGTACGTGCAGGTGAAGTACGCCGGCGCGCTGGTGCTGGGCCGTTATTACAAAGAAGCGACGCCCGCGCAGCGTGAGGCTTATTTCGCCGCGTTCCGCGAGTATCTGAAACAGGCTTATGGCCAGGCGCTGGCGATGTACCACGGCCAGACATATCAAATCGCTCCTGAGCAGCCGCTGGGTAGCGCGACCATCATTCCTATTCGCGTCACCATCCTCGACCCGAACGGCCGTCCTCCGGTACGCCTGGACTTCCAATGGCGTAAGAATACCCAGACCGGCAACTGGCAGGCCTATGACATGATTGCCGAAGGCGTTAGCATGATCACCACCAAGCAAAACGAGTGGAGCGACCTGTTGCGCACTAAAGGCGTTGATGGCCTGACCGCGCAGCTGAAATCTATCTCCGCGCAGCCGATTACCCTGGATCAGAAGAAATAATGAGTGAACAGCTGAGCTGGAACCGTGACGGCGAACGCCTGGCGTTGCGCGGCGAACTGGATCAGGAGTTTATACTGTCGCTGTGGAATGCGCGCATGCAGGCGACCGACGGCGTATCGACGATCGACCTCAGCGAGGTCACCCGGGTCGATAGCGCCGGCGTGGCGCTGCTTGTCCATTTTGTCGCGCTGATCCGTCGACAGGGTAAAGCGGCGCAGCTGGTTGGGAAAAGCGAAAACCTGCAGACGCTGGTCAGTCTTTACAACCTCCCGGCTGACATGATCCCGTAGTTTATTCAGTAGGTTAATGCTGAAGCTATTCTGAAAGCCCCATCAATCTGTACGATGGGGCTTTTTGCTT
>CABUCP010000444.1 GCA_902490055.1 uncultured Klebsiella sp.
ATAAACGATTAAACCGGAAAACTAAGCAATGTTATCGTATTACTTTCAAGGTCTTGCATTAGGTGCGGCGATGATTTTACCGCTTGGGCCGCAGAACGCCTTCGTCATGAACCAGGGGATCCGCCGTCAGTATCATTTAATGATTGCGCTGCTGTGCGCGCTCAGCGATCTGGCATTGATCTGCGCCGGTATTTTTGGCGGCAGCGCATTGCTAATGCAGTCGCCGTGGCTGCTGGCGCTGGTTACCTGGGGCGGCGTCGCCTTCCTGTTATGGTACGGCTTCGGCGCGCTGAAAACGGCGATGAGCAATAATCTTGAGCTGGCCAGCGCCGAGGTCATGAAGCAGGGGCGCTGGAAAATCATCGTCACCATGCTGGCGGTGACCTGGCTGAATCCTCACGTCTATCTTGATACCTTCGTGGTGCTGGGAAGCCTTGGCGGGCAGCTGGCGGTTGAGCCAAAACGCTGGTTTGCGTTGGGGACGATTAGCGCCTCGTTTTTATGGTTCTTCGGCCTGGCGCTGCTGGCGGCGTGGCTGGCGCCGCGTTTGCGCACCGCGCGCGCGCAGCGAATCATCAACGTGCTTGTCGGGTTGGTGATGTGGTTTATCGCCCTCCAGCTGGCAAAAGATGGTCTGCAACATATACAGACGCTCATCAACCAGGCTTAGTCCGATGGACTTTCCGCGCGTAAGCGCTAAGCTAGCTGGCATGCGTCCTTAAAATGGGCGAACTAAGCAAGATGGAGAAACGACAGTGAAGTTAAAAGTCTTAGCCCTGGCGGCAGCACTCGGATTTAGCACTATGGCGGCGCAGGCAAATGAATTGCCGGACGGCCCGCACATTGTGACTTCAGGCACAGCAAGCGTTGCAGCGGTTCCGGATATCGCCACCCTGGCGATTGAAGTTAACGTGGCGGCAAAAGACGCGGCATCGGCAAAAAAACAGGCCGACGATCGCGTGGCGCAGTATCTCTCTTTCCTCGAAAAGAGCGGCATTGCGAAAAAGGATATCAGCTCGGCGAACCTGCGTACCCAGCCTGATTACGACTATCAGAACGGGAAAAGCATTCTAAAAGGCTACCGTGCGGTGCGCACCGTGGAAGTCACGCTGCGTCAGTTGGAAAAACTTAACGGCCTGTTAGACGGCGCGTTGAAAGCGGGTCTGAACGAAATTCGTTCCGTTTCGCTGGGCGTGGCGCAACCTGACGCCTACAAAGATAAAGCGCGTAAAGCGGCTATCGACGATGCTGTGCATCAGGCGCAGGAGCTGGCTGCTGGCTTCCACAGCAAACTCGGCCCGGTCTACAGCGTGCGCTACCATGTCTCCAATTATCAGCCGAGCCCGATGGTTCGCATGATGAAGGCGGCGGACGCCGCGCCGGTCTCCGCGCAGGAAACCTACGAGCAGGCGACCATTCAGTTTGATGACCAGGTTGACGTGGTCTTTGAGCTGCAGCCAGCGCAGGCCGCCGCGCCTGCCGCGCCGGCGAAACCTGCTGAAGCGCCGAAACCGGCTCAGTAAGCCGCAGCGACAAAAAAGCCACTTCACTGAAGTGGCTTTTTTTATGCTTGCCGTTTAATCCTGGCGCAGCACCTTGTGGCCGTAATCGATCAGCGCATCGGTCACCCGGCGCATCATGCGGCTTTCCGGCGCGAAGCGGTGCCAGTACAGCATTCGGCGCTGGAACAGCCCCGGCGTCAGATCGATAAGCTCGCCGCTCTTCAGCTCTTTCTCAATCTGCAGATGCGGGATCATACAGCAGGTGGTGCCCTGACGCGCCAATTGCACGAAGGCTTCCGACGAGTTGACGATGTGGCAGGGCACGCTGCCCGGCGGCAGGTCGAAGTTTTGCTGCAGAAATGCCTGATGCATATCGTCGAGATGATCGAACGCGACGACCGGCGCTTTCAGCAGCGCCGAACGCGTCACCCCGTTAGGGAAGTAGCGTTCTGCAAACTCCTTTGAGGCGACGAACAGGTAATCGAGCGCGCCGAGTTGATCGACCAGGCAGCTGGGCAGCGCCTGTGGCTGAATACTCACCGCGCCGACCACTTCCCCACGGCGCAGGCGCTCCTGGGTGCGGGTTTCGTCTTCCACCTGCAGATTGAGGCGAATAGGCGAGTCGGAAAGCACGTTGGCCAACGCCGGCAGCAGCCAGGTCGCCAGGCTGTCGGCGTTGACCGCCAGCGACAGCAGCAGCGGCGTGGAGCCGGTTTGTTCATCGCCCAGCCACTCTTCTTCCAGTAGCTCAACCTGGCGCAGCAAGGCTAACAGCTTTTGTCCCTGCTCGGTCGGGCGCGGCGGTACGGTACGTACCAGAAGCGGCTGGCCAAACATGTTTTCCAGCTGTTTGATACGCTGTGAGACGGCGGACTGTGTAATGCATAGCTTCTGCGCGGCGCGCTCAAACCCACGTTCCCTAATCACCGCATCCAGCGCTTGTAATGTTCTGTAGTCCGGTCGTTTCATTGCTCTGGCGTACCCCCATAACTTTTCGTTAACCCGCACTATGACATAAATTCGTTTTTGATAAAGACGAAAATGGTCTGCTCAGATGTGTGATCGCCATCGCAGGGACATTTCATCCATCGATGTTCTATAATGCGCGGTAAGTATTCACATCTCGGACGATAATCATGACGCAGGATGAACTGAAAAAAGCAGTCGGCTGGGCAGCGCTGCAATATGTACAGCCAGGCACTATTGTTGGTGTCGGCACCGGCTCCACGGCGGCGCATTTTATTGATGCGCTGGGTACCATGAAAGGGCAGATTGAAGGCGCGGTCTCCAGCTCCGACGCCTCTACCGAGAAGCTGAAAAGCCTCGGTATTCCGGTATTCGACCTTAACTCCGTCGACCGCCTGGGGATCTATGTTGACGGTGCGGATGAAATTAACGGCCATATGCAGATGATCAAAGGCGGCGGCGCGGCGCTGACCCGCGAGAAGATCATCGCTTCGGTTGCCGATAAGTTTATCTGTATCGCCGATGCCTCCAAGCAGGTTGATATCCTCGGCGCTTTCCCGCTACCGGTCGAAGTGATCCCGATGGCGCGCAGCGCCGTCGCGCGCCAACTGGTGAAGCTGGGCGGCCGCCCGGAGTATCGTCAGGGCGTGGTGACGGATAACGGCAACGTGATCCTCGATGTCTACGGCCTGGAAATCCTCGATGCCATCGCGCTGGAAAACGCCATTAATGGCATTCCGGGCGTGGTGACCGTCGGTCTGTTCGCCAACCGCGGCGCCGACGTGGCGCTGATCGGTACCGCCGACGGCGTGAAGACCATCGTCAACAAATAAGACGATTGGGGGGGAGTTTCTCGCTTTCCCCCAAATTTTTTTCTATGGCCCAAA
>CABUCP010000445.1 GCA_902490055.1 uncultured Klebsiella sp.
GGGTTGAGCGGTCGTTCAATCAGGCGAGACCATAGATACATCACTGCTGTACGTTATGCTCAAGCTCCGCGTATATTTACTGGGGGCAGCGATGTGTCATATGGATATTCCCCGGTCAGGACACGCTCATGAACATATCTGCCACTATTCTTCTTGCCTTCGGCATGTCGATGGATGCGTTTGCCGCTTCTATCGGTAAAGGCGCCACCCTGCACAAACCTAAATTCTCAGAAGCACTGCGTACCGGTCTTATTTTCGGCGCGATCGAAACCCTGACGCCGCTGGTCGGCTGGGGGCTGGGCATGCTGGCCAGCCAGTTCGTACTGGAATGGAACCACTGGATTGCTTTCGTGCTGCTGGTGTTTCTCGGCGGGCGAATGGTGATTGAAGGTTTTCGCGGCGGCGATGACGATGAGTGCGAAGCGCCGCGTCGCCACGGCTTCTGGCTGCTGGTGACCACCGCTTTCGCCACCAGTCTTGATGCCATGGCGGTCGGCGTCGGTCTTGCCTTCTTGCAGGTCAATATTATTGCCACCGCGCTGGCGATCGGCTGCGCCACCTTTACTATGTCGACGCTGGGAATTATGGTTGGCCGCTATATCGGCCCGCTGCTCGGCAAACGGGCAGAAATCCTCGGCGGTATTGTGTTAATCGGCATTGGCGCACAGATTCTATGGGGCCATTTCGCCGGCTAAAGATTACGCCTCACGCTGCCAGCAATGGATCATAAAATCGGTCTGGCAGCTAAACGTTTCCTGCTGACGCAACGACTCGCGGACTTCCGGTTTTGCCCGCCAGGCAAACGGCGTCATTTGTAGCAACGCTTCCGCCTGCGCTCCGGTCAACTGCATTGGATAAGCCAACTGCTGCTCATGGCGCAGCGTAAAGCCCGGCATCGCTTCCCTGTTCTGTTCATGTAGACGAACGTCATCATAAATCAGACCTTTCAATTCCATCAGATGGCGCGGGCCTGGCGTAGCGGTGATAACCCAGCCGCCGGCGCTGACTACGCGCGCCAGCTCTTCAGCATTACAGGGAGCATAAATACGCACCACCGCATCCAGCGCTCGATCGGCAAACGGCAGACGCTGGCTGGAGGCTACGCAAAATTCCACCTGCGGGTAACGCCTTGCGGCCGCGCGGATCGCCGACTTCGAAACGTCAAGGCCAAAACTGCGGGCGGCAATGGCGGCAAAAGCATGAGTGTAATACCCCTCTCCGCAGCCAATATCCAACAGAACGCCCGGCGCGAAGGTTCGCAAATAGTCGCAAATCGCTTCGCGCAGCGGTTGATAATGACCGGCATCGAGAAAGGCGCGACGCGCCTGCATCATGTCGGCGCTATCGCCCGGATCGCGTGAACGTTTGAACTGCACCGGCAGTAAATTGACATACCCTTCCTTTGCCAGGTCGAACTGGTGCCGCTGCGGGCAAATATAGCTATTTTCGCTGCGGCTAAGCGGCGCGTGGCATAGTGGGCAGGTATAAGACATGGTGACTCCGGTGTCGCTGAAAGGGCGAAAGTGTAGCGCTATTCGCCCTCTCAGGCCACCGTTACAACACAGGCGTCGTATCCTCGCCGCTGTGCATAACGATCAGGTTCTCAGACCCCTGTGGCATGCCGTCAGGCATCACGTTCTCCAGACGCAGTACGTCGCCCATGATCTGGCTGAATACCGGCGCCGAAACCGCGCCGCCATAGTATTTACCGTTGCTGGGATCGTTTATCACCACCACCAGCGCATACTTCGGATGGCTGGCCGGCGCTACGCCGGCGGTATAGGCGACATATTTATCGATATATTTACCGTCCGGGCCAATCTTCTTCGCGGTTCCGGTTTTTACCGCAATCCGATAATCGCGCACCGCCGCTTTGGTACCGCCTCCGCCCGGTAGGGCCACGCTCTCCATCATATGCTCAACTTCATGCACGATCGCCTCGGGCATCACTCGCGTGCCGATGACCGGCGGATCGATGCGGGTGATCGACAGCGGGCGCTCAATACCGTAACCGCCAATAGTGGCGTAGACATGCGCCAGCTGCAGCGGCGTCACCATCAGACCATAGCCAAAGGCGAAGGTGGCGCGATCCAGCTCGCCCCAATAGCGGCGATGCGGCATCAAACCAGAGCTTTCGCCAGTCAGCCCCAAACCGGTCGGGTCGCCAAAACCAAAGGCCTGGTAGGTATCGATCAGATGCTGTACCGGCATGGCCAGCGAGAGATGAGAAACGCCGGTATCGCTCGATTTTTGCAGAATACCGGTGAGCGTCAGCTCGGGATAATAACCCACGTCGCGAATGCGATGGCCATCAAGCGTAAAGGGATGGGTATCGACTACGCTATCCGGCTGTACGATGCCCTGCTGCAACGCCGTCATAATCACCAGCGGTTTTACCGTCGAGCCCGGCTCAAAAGTGTCGCTGATGGCACGATTACGAAAATCATCCAGCTTAGCGCTATCGCGGTTATTCGGATTGAAATCCGGGTAGCTGGCCATCGACAGGATTTCGCCGGTATCAATCTTGATTAATACCGCCGCGCCGGACTCCGCTTTGTTCCAGCGTACGGCGTTATCCAGCGCATCCTCGGTCACCGTCTGTAGACGCTCATCAATGCTGAGCAGCAGGTTATGCGCCGGAACGGCGGCCTGCTCGGTAATATTCTCAATCACGTGGCCGTGGCGGTCTTTACGCACCAGCCGGCGGCCTGGCGTACCCATTAGCTGTTTATTGAAGCTCTTCTCAACGCCCTCAATGCCCTGATTATCGACATTGGTGAAACCCAGAAGATTGGCCGCGACGTGGCCTGCCGGATAGAAACGGCGCGATTCGTCGCGCAGATAGACGCCGGGTAAATGCAATTTATCAATCCAATCGGCCTGTTCCGGATTTACCTGCCGCGCCAGGTAGAGAAAACGGGCGTGCGGATGCGACTGAACGCGATGCGAAAGCTCGATAAGGTCGATATGCAGCGCTTCAGCCATCGCCTGCCAGCGCGGGCCGTAACCGACGCCACCTTTTTCCAGCATGGTCTGCGGATCTATCCAGATGGCGCTTACCGGCACGCTCACCGCCAGCGGGCGTCCCTGGCGATCGCTTATCGTCCCGCGCATCACATCGATAGGCTCTTCACGCAGCGAACGCATATCCTCTTGTTTAACCAAATTATCCGGGGAGACAATCTGCAGCCACCCTACCCTTGCCAATAAAAATCCAAGACACCCCAAAATCGCCACGCACAGCAACCCAAAACGGATAGGGAGAAAATTCGTGGCTGACTTAATTTTGTTCTTTTGCACCGTAGCTCCAGCATTATTTTGCAACCATCTGATTTAACAGAAAAATAGCA
>CABUCP010000446.1 GCA_902490055.1 uncultured Klebsiella sp.
AAATCTGCGATTTTAACCGTGATTCGTGATCGTCAATGGGTTTCATTTTCGCCAACATTGCGGCTCTAAACAAAATATCTGATAACCGAATCATTCTTGTCTAGCGAATAACATTCATCACTATTATCCGTCAGGTATG
The DNA here is from genome assembly GCA_902490055.1 of uncultured Klebsiella sp. GTDB lineage: Bacteria > Pseudomonadota > Gammaproteobacteria > Enterobacterales > Enterobacteriaceae > Klebsiella. Next base: position 140 of record CABUCP010000446.1, read on the forward strand.
CGTATGCAACGATATGATTCAAGCGCCGTTCGCGGCCCGGGTTTTAACGAAGTGCTGGCCCGCGAGGACTGGCAGAACCAGAACATCACTCATCTTAATCGCCTGCCCGCCCACCCGGCGTTTGCCAGCTGGCGCGATCTCAGCGCGGCGCGTGATAACCGCCCTTCCGCTCACCGTCGCCGGCTGGACGGCGAGTGGCAATTTTCCTTCGCCAGCAGCCCTTTCGCCGTCGATGCCTGCTGGCTGCAGGGCGATCTCCCCGGGAGTCGCTCAACGCCGGTTCCCTCTAACTGGCAAATAGAGGGCTATGACGCGCCGATTTACAGCAACGTCCGCTATCCGATTGACACCGTGCCGCCGCGGGTACCGGAGGAAAATCCTACCGGTTGCTACTCGCTGCAGTTGACCGTTGATGATGACTGGCGCGCCAGCGGATGCACGCAGATTATCTTTGATGGCGTCAACTCCGCCTTTCATCTGTGGTGTAACGGCGAATGGGTCGGCTACTCTCAGGACAGCCGCCTCCCCGCCGCTTTTGATCTGAGCCCGTATCTGCACGATGGCGCCAACCGCTTGTGCGTGATGGTGATGCGCTGGAGCGCCGGTACCTGGCTTGAAGATCAGGATATGTGGCGCATGAGCGGTATCTTCCGCTCCGTCTGGTTGCTGCATAAACCGCAGCAATACCTTAGCGATGTACAGTTAACACCGCAGCTTGATGCGCTCTATCGCGATGCTCAACTGCAGGCCAGGGTTAGCGTTGCCGCAGCGCCCGAAGCGCTGGCGGCGCTGCGCGTTGAGCTTGCGCTGTGGGATGGCGACACGCGGATTGCCAGCCAGCGCCAGCCGCTGGGCTCACCGCTCGTTGACGAGCGCGGTCGCTACGATGAACGAACGATGCTCACCCTTGATATCCAGCATCCGCGACCGTGGAGCGCCGAACAGCCGAACTGCTATCGCGCGGTCGTATCGCTATGGCGCGATGATACGTTACTGGAAGCGGAAGCCTGGGATATTGGTTTTCGCCGGGTGGAGATCCGCAACGGCCTGCTGTTGCTTAACGGCAAACCGCTGTTGATCCGCGGCGTTAACCGCCACGAACACCACCATCAGCGCGGCCAGGTGGTTAGTGAAGAGGATATGGTGCAGGACATTCTGCTGATGAAGCAGAACAACTTTAACGCCGTACGCTGCTCCCACTATCCCAACGCGCCGCGCTGGTATGAACTTTGCAATCGCTACGGCCTGTACGTGGTGGACGAAGCCAACATCGAAACCCACGGTATGGTGCCGATGAATCGCCTCTCTGACGATCCGGCCTGGCTTGCCGCCTACAGCGCACGCGTCACCCGCATGGTGCAGAGCAACCGCAACCATCCCTCGATCATTATCTGGTCGCTGGGCAATGAGTCCGGCGTCGGCGGTAATCATCAGGCCATGTACCAGTGGTTGAAAAACAACGATCCTTCACGCCCGGTGCAGTATGAAGGCGGCGGCGCCGATAGTCGCGCCACCGACATTATCTGCCCAATGTATGCCCGCGTAGAGCGCGACCAGCCGTTCCCGGCGGTCCCCAAATGGTCAATTAAAAAATGGATCAGCCTGCCGGGCGAACAGCGCCCGCTGATCCTCTGCGAATATGCCCACGCGATGGGCAACAGCCTGGGAAATTTCGCCGATTATTGGCAGGCTTTTCGCGACTACCCTCGTCTGCAGGGCGGTTTTATCTGGGACTGGGCCGATCAGGCGATCGAGAAAACCTTCGCTGACGGTAGCGTCGGCTGGGCCTACGGCGGTGATTTCGGCGATAAGCCCAATGACCGCCAGTTCTGCATGAATGGGTTAGTATTCCCCGACCGCCGCGCGCATCCGTCGCTTATTGAAGCCAAACATGCGCAGCAATATTTCCAGTTCGTCCTGCTCGAGCAAAATCCGCTACGGATTGCCGTCACCAGTGAATATCTGTTCCGCGCCACCGACAACGAAAACCTTCGCTGGCAGATACAGTGCGCCGGTGAAACGGTCGCCAGCGGCAGTCTTGAGCTGGCGCTGGCGCCACAGGGCCATGCCGAACTGACGCTAAGCGATAATCTCGCGCTGCCGGATGGCGCCCGCGATGTCTGGCTGATGCTGGAAGTTATTCAACCGCAGGCCACCGCGTGGTCAGAAGCCGGGCATCGTGTCGCCTGGCGCCAGTTCCCGCTTGCTGCACCGCTGGCATTACCGGCGATGACCGCCGAAGGTCCGGCGCCGCTGTTGACGATCGATTCCGCGATCTATCAGGTCAGCGTCGGATCGCAGCGCTGGATTATCGATCGTCAGAGCGGACGGCTCAGCGAATGGTATGTCGACGGCGAACGGCAGCTGCTGACGCCGCTGGAAGATCAGTTTGTTCGCGCGCCGCTGGATAACGATATTGGCGTCAGCGAAGTCGAACGTATCGATCCGAACGCCTGGGTCGAGCGCTGGAAGAGCGCCGGGCTGTACCAGCTTACCGCCCGCTGCGTCGAATGCGCGGCACAGCCGCTGGCGCGGGAAGTGGTAATCGATAGCCGCTGGCATTATCTGCGCGGCGACGAAACGGTCATTGTCAGCCACTGGCGAATGACTTTCACTGCCGATGGTAAACTCCAGCTCACCGTCAAGGGCGAGCGCGCCGGTACACTGCCGCCGCTGCCGCGCGTTGGGCTGCGCTTCCAGGTCCCCGCCCAGCGGGCTGAAGTCAGCTGGCTGGGGTTCGGCCCGCATGAAAACTACCCGGATCGCAAAAGCAGCGCCTGTTTTTCTCGCTGGCAGCTACCGCTGCACGCCATGAGCACCCCGTACATCTTCCCTACGGAAAACGGGCTGCGCTGCGATAGCAAAGCGCTGGATTGGGGGCGCTGGCACGTTGCGGGCGACTTCCACTTCTCAGTTCAGCCTTACAGCACAGAGCAGTTGATGGCTACCGATCACTGGCATCGCATGACGCCGGAAGATGGCGTCTGGATAACCCTCGACGGCCAGCATATGGGCGTCGGCGGCGATGACTCCTGGACGCCGAGCGTGCTATCGCAGTGGCTGCTGCTCGATACTCAATGGCATTATCAGGTCACGCTTCATTGTCAATAATAACGGGGGCTACGGCCCCCAACCTTACAGGTATAATATGATATGAAACTCGCTGAACTTACGCCCCGTGAACGGCATAATTTTATTT